>CAMDDY010000358.1 GCA_945893125.1 Bordetella parapertussis | reverse complement strand
CACCGGGGATGTGCCCTTTCTCATAATTGCTGGCGGCGCGCACGTCCCAGACGATAGCGCCGCGTTGCGTAGCTTCCGCGACAAAAGCCGCATCGACGATGGCGGCGTTAGCGCTCGCCAACGATGATATTAAAAATATAAACAAAAACAAATACTTATGCATGATTTGTCCTTTGGCGCGCAGCGCGTGATTACATCGTATGCGTACTGCGCGCGGCCCGCAATGCCGGGCGCGTGAAGATGCGGTAAATTCGGACTGATGAAAACATCTCTGCTACCCACTACCCTCATCGGTAGCATGCCCAAGCCGGGCTGGCTCACCAACGAGTGGTTCAGCATCACCGAACAATGGAAGCTCGCGGGCAGGGAGCTCGAAGAAGCGTTCGACGACGCGACACGGCTCGCGCTGGCTGACCAGGAACACGCGGGCATCGACATCGTGTGCGACGGCGAGCAGCGTCGGCCCACGCATTTCAGTTATTTCCTCGCGCAGTTGCATAACGTCGATTTCGAGACCCTTGGCGAGCGCGCGCGGCGCGGCGGCGCAGCCAAGACGCGCGTGCCGCGTGTCACAGGCCCGATGTCGTTGAAATCGCACCGCACACTCGACGATTATCACGCGTTGCGCAAACTCACCACGCGGCCCGTCAAGATGACGCTGCCCGGCCCGTGTACGCTGGTTGATGGCTGCGCCGATCATTATTACGGTGACGAGCGTGCGCTGGCGCTTGCGTTTGCCGATGCGCTGAACGCGGAGATGCTGGCGTTGCAGGCGGCTGGCTGCGACATGGTGCAGATCGATGAGCCGTCGATCACACGCCTGCCCGAACAGGTGCATACCTGGGGTATAGACGCGATGGATCGCGCGTTCGCCGGTGTGACCATTCCGACTTGCGTACACGTGTGTTACGGCTATCGCTCGCGCCAGACCGGCGGCAAGGAATGGAAACACGGTTACGATGAAATCCTGCCTGCACTGGCCAAGGGGAAAGCGCAGCAGTATTCACTCGAATTCGCCGAGCCGGATTTGCCGGCGAAAATTCTTGAGCTGCTGCCCAACAAAATCATCCAGTTGGGTGTGATCGACGTCGGGCGTGACGTGATCGAAACGCCGAAGGTGGTCGAAAGGCGCTTGCGCGCGGCGCTCGAAGTCGTGCCGGCGGAACGCCTGATCGCCGCGCCCGATTGCGGCTGCGGCGCGCTACCGCGTGACGTGGCGCGCGGCAAGTTACATGCGCTGGTGCAGGGCGCGCGTGCAGTACGAGGAGGACTTTCCCAATGATCGCAACCCGCAAGATGCACCGCGCACGAAGAATCATTTTTTTGCTTGCCTTGAGCGCCTGCGCGCCGGCGCACGCACAAACGTTCCCGACAAAAAGCATACGCTTCGTCGGCATCGCCACGCCGGGCACCAGCAGTGATGTTATCGGACGCACGATAGGCGAGCCGCTGGCGCGCCAGTTGGGGCAACCCATCGTGGTTGAAAACCGCGGTGGCGCGGGCGGCACCATCGCTGCGGGTATCGTGCATCGCAGCGAGCCCGACGGGCACACGCTGCTCTTGACGGCTTCGGCGCAGCCCGGCATGGTTTGGCTCTATCAGAATCTGCCGTTTCACCCCATCAATGATTTCTCCGGCGTCACGCCGCTTGCCGAACTGCCGAGCGTGCTGGTCGTGCCCGCGCAGCGCAACTGGAGTTCGCTCAAAGATATGATCGCCGCCGCCAAGTCCAAACCCGGCGCGCTCAACTTTGGTTCCGGCGGCACCGGCAGCGGCACGCATCTGCATTCGGAAAAGCTCATGATGGGCGCGGGCATCACGGCGGGCCATGTGCCGTTCAAGGGCACCTCGGAAGTGCTGGTGGAACTGGTCGCGGGCAGGCTCGACTGGATTTACATGCCGGCTGCTACCGTCGTGCCGATGATTAAAGAAGGGCGGTTGCGCGGGCTGATCGTGAGTTCCAAAACGCGCGTGACGCAATTGCCCGACGTGCCCACCGCAGCCGAACTGGGTCTGCCCGATGGCGAACACACGTTCTGGATCGGGCTGCTGGCGCCGCGCAAAACGCCGCGCGCCGTGATCAACAAACTGCACGACGAAATCCAGCGCATGCTCAAGCTGCCCGAAGTGCGCGAGCGTTACCGGCAACTGGGCGCCGAAGTGTTCTCGCTCAGGCCGGAGGCGTTTGATGCGTTTCTGACCGAAGACACCGCAGCGATGGGGCGCATCGTCAAGGCGGCGAAGATTAAGCCGCAGTGAGTTAAACCTCGGCGGGTCAGGTTGCGGTAGCCGCGCTCACGCGGACTGCAGATCAGCCTCGGTCACCTTGCCGGTAAACACGTAGCCGCCATCCTCGATGCTGCCCGCGCCGGTATACACGCCGATGATTTCCAGCGTGTCGGTCTTGCTGGTGTTGGCGATGAAGTGCTCGACGCCCTTGGGGATGAAATGCACATGGCCGCCTTGCACGCGCGAACTTTTTCCGCCCGCGCCCACGATACCGTTGCCTTGCACGACGTAATACAGCACCTCGGCGCGGTCGAAGTGATGCTTGTGATGCACGTCGCCCGGCGCGAGCTTCATCCAGAACTGCGCGTTGTCGGCGCTGCCGTTGTGTTTGCCGATGGGCAGGCGGTAGTCGGCGACGTTCCAGCCTTGAGCGGCATCGAGTTTCATAGGCTGCACATCCGCGACATTCAGCAGAATGCCTTCGGTGAGCGTGGGTGCGCGCGGCATGTCGAGATCAGTCTTGGCGACGTGGGCGCAGAATTGGTAGCCGGTGTCAGGCACGCTTTTCGCACCCATGTAAAAACCGATCACGAGGCCGTCCTGATTCTTGGTTTCGTTGTGAAAAAAATGCGGTGAGCCGGCGGGCATCAGGCGGCAATGCCCCGGCCCCACCTGCGTACGCTGATCGCTCTGCCCGACGATGCCGTGGCCGCTGATGTAGACCGCGATTTCGTCACACTTCGCGTGCAGGTGCTTCGCATGCGTGGAGCCGGGCCGAAAGATCGAATGAAAAATCGTCGTCGCGCTGCCGTGCGCGCCGGTGACCGGCAGACGAAATTCAGAAATCGCCCAGCCATCGCCTTTTTGCATGTTTTCGGGTTGGACGTCGTTGACGTGGACGAGATAGGAATGATGTGACATTGCATTCTTTCCAGATTTAAAACTCATGAAATACCATAACCGTCATTCTGGCGAAAGCCAGAATCCAGTTGGTGGTTAGGCGAAGCATTCAATTTGCGCCGTCGGCGCGGGTTACGCACTGGATAGCGGCCTGCGCCGGTATGGCGGTGTTGGCGTCTATGCTTGTGTGGGAGGCACACCTTCCTCCGCCAAATCCCAAAACAACCCGGTCATCATCTGCAACCCCTCGCGCATAATCGAACCGAGCGCGTGTTCATCCGGCGCGTGTTGCGAGCAGCCGGCATAGGAGTGCGGCACCCACAGCGTGGGCAGACCCAGGGTTTCGGCGAAGCAGTCGTTGGGCAGCGAGCCGCCGATGTTGGGCAGGATCGCCGGCACGGCGCCGGTGGTGCGGCGTATCGATTCGGCGGCCCAGCGCACCCAGGCATTGTCGGGGTCGAGGCGCGTGGCCTGCATGAAGCTTTTGCGCGCCATGCTGATTTTGACGCACTCGTAGCCGTGGGCGTCGAGATGCTTGCGCAGCGTCGGAATGAAACTATCGGCATCGCAGCCCGCGACAAAACGTATTTGCACGGTGGCCACGGCCTTGCCGGGAATGGCGTTCACCGGGTTATCCGGGTTGCCGGTGCGGAAGGCGAGAATTTCAAAGGTGTTCCACGCGTAGAGTTTTTCCGCGGCGGATAAACCCGGCTCGCCCCAGCCCGGATCGATCTGCGGCTCGTCGGGTTCCGGCGTGGGTTGGCAATCCACCAGCGCTTTGCGGATGCTGTCGGGTATGTTCTCAGGCAACAAGTCTTGCACCAGCACTTTGCCGTCGCGCGTGACGATGCTCGACAACGCATGCATGAGCACGATGCCGGGGTTCGCCAACAGGCCACCCCAGTTGCCGGAGTGATGCGCGCCGTCGCGCAACTCGACGGTGAAATTCAGATTCATGCAGCCGCGCGAGCCGAGATACAGCGTCGGGCGCTTCGCCGACAATCGCGGGCCGTCGGAGGCGATCAACACATCGGCTTTTAATCGCGCCTTGTGCGTTGCGCAAAAATCTTTCAGACCCGGCGAGCTTAATTCTTCACCCGTTTCCAGCATGAATTTCACATTGAAGCCGAGCTTGCCGCGTTCGCTGAGCACGGTTTGCATCGCGGCCATGTTCACCGAGTGCTGGCCTTTGTTGTCGGCGGTGCCGCGGCCGTAGTAACGGTCGCCTTCCTGCTTGAGTGTCCAGGGTTCGATGCCCGTGCGCCATTGATCCTCAAGTCCGCGAATCACGTCGCCGTGGCCGTACATCAACACCGTCGGCAGATGGGCGCCTTCGATGCGCTCGGCGAGCAGAATCGGGCCGACACCCTCGACCGGGTTCGGCAGGATCTCGGTTTTGAATCCCATGCGGTCAAACGCGGGCGTGATCTCGTCCTTCAGATACACATCCATGTAGGGACGGCTTTCCGGGATTTGGCTCTCGGTGCGGATGGCGACGCGCCGCGCGAGGTCCGCGATGAATTGGCCTTCGTCAAAGTGACGGGTGGCGCGGGAGATGGCGGATTCGCGGGTCATGGTTTGATTGCTCCAATAGAGATTGGCGCAAGTGTAGCGTGCGCCGTGCGCGCGAGAAAACGGATCGTGCGCATGGCGCACGCTACGACTCGTTTTGCCATGCATCACGCTTGCGGGAACTCTTGCAATACAAAGACTTACAGGGATTACGAGTGCTTGACATAAATTATTTGCTTCCTTCGGGAGGGGGCGTAAACTAATTTGCGGGTGCCCTGTAACTCTAGGAGGATGCGATGAAAAATCTCACCACGTTACTTGCGGTTTCGCTGCTCGCCGCCATCACAACCGTGTCGTTCGCGCAGGGCGCGGAAAGCCCGCCGGAGTGGGCGTTTTCATCAAATCCACTGGATTTCAAGCCAGTGCCTGACGATGGCACAGTGCGCCGTGTACCAGGCAGCACTGCGGGTTACACGCTGAGTCAGGTGCGTGATCGATTCGTCGCCCCGGATTGGCATCCTGCGGATTATCCACCGATGCCCGAAAGCGTTGCTCGCGGCAGAAAACCCGAGGCCTTCGCTTGTGGATTTTGTCATAGGGCTGATGGACCGGGCGGCCCGGAAAATGCGAACCTCACGGGATTGCCTATAGCTTACATTATGCAGCAGATACGCGACTTCAAAAGCGGTGCAAGAATAAGCTCAGTGTCTAATCGAAGTAACATTATGAACAAGGTCTTGGTGGCAAAGGCTGTTAGTGATACTGAATTACAAGCCGCAGCCGCATACTTTTCTT
>CAMDDY010000357.1 GCA_945893125.1 Bordetella parapertussis | reverse complement strand
AAGGGTTCCACTCGCGCCCAGAAATCATCGGTTACCACCCATGAGGCTACGCGCTTCTTTGCCGGCTTCTTTGTCGCCATCGCTTCCCCCCCGCGCCGCAGCACAGGCGGCTTGGAAGGGGAGTATACTATTTACGGATAAGTTCTAAGTCCGGTCCATACCGGTAACTGAAGCGACATCCAGCCAACAAGGCAGGGCAGCACACTCCAGCCGTATTGCATCCAGGCGCGAGCGCCTCGCGCGCCGCTGTGCGCCGCGTAGCCCCAATGAAGGGCGCCGACGAAGGAGAGAATAAGCGCGCCGTAGTGGGAGAGTGATACAAGCCAAAATCCGTACCAAGGCACTGGCAATAAAGCGGCGAGCAGAGCTAGCCCCACAAACGGCACCAAGCCCCCGAAACCGAGAAGGACTGCGGGGGCGGGCGCAGCCCGCAGTGCGGAGAAAGGATTCATGTTTTGCTCAGCAGATCAGAGTGAGGCACACCGGATTGCGCCGGCAAATCGGCCCTTCGGCGCCCTGGCTTAGGCGCGCACGCATGCCGCCGAAGCGACCTTCCGAGGCTCGTAGCGTCTCGATCGGCGCGCATCCAAGCCGCGCTGCAACGCCGCTTCGAGAAATTCCGGATTCCCAGCTTCAAGCTTCGATCTTGTTGCTCATCGATTTGAGTCGTGCGTAATGACATCAGTGGCAAGATATTATTATGAACCGATATTGAAGCGATATAATCAATAAATATCGGTTCATTCAGTTCAAATGTTCTCTTTTCAACTATATAATAGCTTCAGATATGGTTCAATTCGTTTTCAACCACGGAGATGTCATGAACACACGTAGAACATTTTTGCTTAACGCAATTCCGGTCACCGCCGTCCTTATGGGCGCAGCAGGGGCCGCTTTTTCCCAACCTGCGCGCCTGGAGGAAAGCGACGCCGTAGCCACCGCGTTGGGCTATAAGCACGATGCATCCAAGGTGGATGCCAAGAAATTCACCAGCTACGCAGCGGGCCGCAACTGCGCGAACTGCCAGTTGTATCAGGGCAAGGCCGGGGAAGCATGGGGCGCGTGCGCTCCCGTCGGCGGCAAGCTTGTCAACGCCAAAGGGTGGTGCGCAGCCTGGGTGAAGAAGGGATGACGTCGAGTGTCAGCGATGCAAAACCTGACGATCTACTACGACGGGCATTGCCCATTGTGCGAGGCTGAAATCCGTTTCCTGCGGTCGCGCAATCGCGCAGGGCTGCTGCGCTTCGTAGACCTGCAGGATCCGCATTTTTCCCAGACGGCAGAGCGCTTTTCCTGCGCGCAGGCGCTTGCCACGATTCATGGGCGCCTGGGCGACGGGGAACTTCTGACCGGGGTGAGAGTGTTTGCCGAGGCTTACCGAAGAGCGGGTTTGAACGTCTTTGCCCGCCTCCTGTCCGTCGAATGGCTGCAACCCGTCTTTAACCCGGCTTACCGAAGATTCGCGCGGCACCGGCATGCTTTATCACGGTGGATCGGGCCGCTGCTTTTGACACTGGCGAAGCGTTTTTGCTGAGCAAGCGCGACGTGATTCAGCAGTCGCACAACAGATCACGAGCGTCGCGCGGGAAAGCAGGCCTGCCGAGCAAACCCTGCCACCACTGCGCCCGGCCATTCGCCTGGCGCAAAAAATGGGCGCGGGACTGGGACCGCGTGAAATTCTGCTCCGATCGCTGCCGCCGCGCGGCCAGGGAGCCGGCGTGACCAAGACAGTCAGGCTTGTTCTGGGAGACCAACTCAACCCCCAGCACAGTTGGTTCAAAGCGCCGAGCCAGGACGTGGTTTTTCTCTTGATGGAGATGCGCCAGGAGACCGACTACGTCCTGCACCACGCGCAAAAGATTCTCGCAATCTTTGCAGCAATGCGCGATTTTTCCCGGATGCTGCGCGAAGCCGGGCACCGCGTGCACTACATGACCATCGATGACCCCGCCAACCGGCAATCGCTGACGGCCAACCTCGACGCGCTGATCGCCGGCTACAACGCCGGTGCTTTCGAATATCAGTCGCCCGACGAGTGGCGTTTGGACGCCCAGCTCGGTGAATATGCGCGCGGTCTGTCAATCCCGTGGCGGATGGCGGACAGTGAACATTTTTTTACCGAGCGCGACGAGGTGGCACGACTGTTCGGCGCACGCCGGCAATGGCTGATGGAGCATTTCTATCGCCACATGCGCGTGAAACACGGCGTGCTGGTCGACCACTCCGGCCGGCCGGCCGGAGGGCAGTGGAACTACGATCATGACAACCGCAAGTCGTGGCCCGGTCTGCCGCCCGAGCCTGCCGACTTTCGCCCGCATCATGACCATACTGCGCTGTGGCGGACCGTTGTTGCCGCCGGCATCCAGACTTTCGGTGAGCCCAGCGCCGAACGGGTTGCCTGGCCCCTCAACCGAGCCGAGGCCTTGCAGCAGCTCGAGGCTTTCGTCATGCACGCACTGCCGCGCTTCGGCGATTTTCAGGATGCAATGAGCGTTCGTGCCTCGCGCCTTTTTCATTCCTTGCTGTCGTTCGCGCTGAATACGAAGATGATCGGCCCCCGCGAGGTCGTTGCACGGGTCGAGGCTGCATGGCGCGAGGGGAACGCACCCCTCGCGGCAACCGAGGGTTTCATCCGCCAAATTCTCGGCTGGCGCGAATACGTCCGCGGGTTCTATTGGGCGCACATGCCAGGCTACGAGCGGAACAATGTGTTTGGTCACGACGCGCCGCTGCCCGCCTGGTTCTGGACGGGACAGACAAAAATGCGCTGCCTCGGCAACGCAATCGGCCAATCCCTGAAACACGCTCACGCCCATCACATACAGCGGTTGATGGTGATCGGTAACTTTGCGCTGCTCGCAGGGCTGGCGCCCGGGGACGTGCACCGCTGGTACCTCGGTGCATACGTCGATGCCTTCGAGTGGGTGGAACTTCCCAACACCCTGGGCATGAGCCAATTCGCCGACGGCGGCCTGCTGGCGACCAAGCCCTACGTATCTAGCGCCGCCTATATCCATCGCATGAGCGACTACTGCAAGGGTTGCCACTACGACCGCAAGCTGCGCGAGGGCGAACGAGCGTGCCCCTTCAACTCTCTGTACTGGGATTTCTTCGCGCGCCACACGAAAAAGCTGTCTACCAACCCGCGCCTTGGCCTGGTTTATCGGCAGATCGAGAAGATGGGTGTGCCGGCGGTGCGGTCATTGCGCGAGCGGGCGGAACTATTGCGCGGCAGCCTGAACAGTCTTTGATACGCGGACAATAGCGTTTCACGGGTGACGTTCGTTAGCTCACCAAGAGCCGCTCAAGCTTGCGACTTCCAGGCAGATCACCTCGTTCATGCCGGCAGGGGCAGGCCCTCGGACTCGGCCACCTTCACCAACGCCTCTTCCAGCAAGGAGCGCGCAGTGCCCGCCACCTCCTTCAGATAACGATGCAGGGCTGCATCGGCCGTGTTGCTGCTTTCGCACTCGGCGCTGTAGGTCTCGAAATTGCCCAAACGCACCAGCAGTTCGCAGAGATGGTGAGGACATTCGCAGTTCAACTTCACTGAAGTCGTCGAGATTTGCGCGAGCGCTTTGTTGTCGAAACGCCGCGTTGCCGCGGGATCGATCGGCGGCAACGCGGCAGATTTTCCCGCCTTGAAACCGGCCGGCGGCGCGCCACAAAGCGATTCCAGCTGTCCGATCTCCAGAGGCGCATGCACCAGGCTGCAACCCAATGCACGCAGTTCCTGCTCGACGCGTTGCGGGCCGAAGCCGTACTCGACGACGATGTGCCGTGCGCCTAGTTGCTGCGCCAACGAACCAATCGTTTGAGCGCTTTCGCGCTGCAGGGTCGGCAACTCGATGACCAGCACATCGGCCGTAACGTTGCGCAGGGCTTCGCCGGCAAGCGCTGCATTCGGGCTTGTCGCCACGACCTGAAGCGCAGCCAATCGATGGTGCGAGACACGCAAGCTCAGCGCTTCGCCGACGATCGCCACGCGCATGAGGGGCAGCGCGTTCCTGGCGACCTCTCCGGCCTGCGGCTGCGGGGCAGGCGCCGCGCCCGCGACCTTGTCGAGCATGGCCCGCAACTGATCGAAGCCGAGCGAGGCAATCGAGCCGATCGCATGCCCCGAATCGACGAGCTGCTTGATCACCGAAAGGCGCGCCACCTCCGCGGGCGCATACAAGCGCTGCCCTGTCGCGCTTTGGCGGGGTCCGACGATCTTGTAGCGGCGCTCCCATACGCGCAGCGTCTGAACCGGGATCCCGGTGAGTCGCGCCACCGCACCGCTGCGGTACACGGGTTCCTCGAGCACTGTTTGTTGGCGGTTTGGCATAAGGAGACCTCTTATTGAACTGTATTTGAACCCATAATACCAGAAAAAGGCCATATTATTCAAACTGTCACGCATCAAGTGGACAATCCTCTAAAATATAGCTGTTCACTTCCAAAATATTAAGATACAATAACTACTCATTAGAAGTTCAATAGCGATACAAGAAAGCGACATCCTCGTTTTTGCAACGAGGTTCGTTTTTACGCATGTAGCAATCCTGTTTACTCACCATCCAAAAGGAAAAGTCATGAAAAAGCTCATTTCTGCCGTAGCGGTTTCGTTCTGCCTGATGTCTACGGCGAATGCCAAGGACATCGTCGACACCGCGGTTTCCGCGGGTAGTTTCAAAACGCTTGCCGCCGCCTTGCAGGCTGCCGGCCTGGTCGACACGTTGAAGGGCACGGGCCCGTTTACGGTTTTTGCGCCGACCGACGCAGCCTTCGCCAAGATTCCGAAGGCTCAATTGGATGCACTGCTTGCCGACAAAGCCAAGCTGACCGCCGTTCTGACGTATCACGTGGTTTCGGGCGCGGTGATGTCCAAGGACGTCAAGGCCGGCATGGTGAAGACGGTACAAGGCTCTTCGCTGACCGTGAGCACGATGGGGGGCGTGAAAGTCGATGGAGCCAACGTCACCTCCGTCGACATCATTGCCGACAACGGGGTGATCCACGTCATCGACAGCGTGGTGCTGCCCAACTAAGGAATACCCGTCAAGCGCGAGCCGGTCGCAGGAAGCGGACCGGCCGCAAACGCGATAACGCCCGTTACGGCGGGCGTTGTCATCAAGTGAAAACTGTCAGGTTTTACGCCTGCGCGAAGGAAAACGTCAATGACCAGCTCTATAGAAAAGCTTTTTCAGGATGTGGAAATCAGCCTGAACATCCTTCGGGTGCTTGCAAGACACAGCTATGACTCGATCCTGATCACCGATGCCACCAAGGACGCAAAGATCATCTATGCGAACAAAGCGTTCAAGACGCTGACTGGCTACGACCCGTCCGAGGTCATCGGGAAGACACCGCGGATCTTGCAGGGCGCCGCCACCGACAAGACCGTGATTGCCCGTCTGGTTGACGCGCTAAAGCGGGACGGCCGGTTCGAAGGCA
>CAMDDY010000356.1 GCA_945893125.1 Bordetella parapertussis | reverse complement strand
GGTTTACCTCGACCGGCACAAAATAAGCGCGCTGGCGCAGATGCGCATGGTTCACGACTTCCCCGATATCGTACACCGGCGCGCCTGGAATCTTGTGCTCAAGGCAGCACTGCAGAATTTCGTCCTTGGTGCGCTCAAGAAACCACGGCTCGATCAGCGCATCGCACGCATCGCCGTGCTCGTCGTTGGCCTTGAAGCGATTGGAAAACAGCGCGTGCACGGCAAGATCCGGACGCCCGATCATGCCGAGGAAGCTTTGCCAATGGCGGCTCTCGCCGCACTGGATGGCGAAATACCCGCCTTTGCAGCGAAATATCGTGCGCGGGTAAGGCTGACCTGACACGCGGTGTCCGGCACGCTGCTTCCTGTGCCGGCCAAAATGCGCGAGCGCCACTTCGACGCCAGTGTAAAACGACGCCCACACATCGGCAGCCGACACATCGATCAGTACGCCGCCGCGATTGAACAGCCCCGCCGTCGCGGCGATCGCCGCGCATAGTCCCGCCTGAAACGCGCTCTGATCCCCCGGCAGCTTCAGCGGCGGCTGGCCGGACAAGCCGATACCGATGGAGATGCCGCCCTGGGCCTGCAAGGTCAGATCGTTTGCCGGCCCGTGCCGCGCGTCGCCCTTCAAGCCGAACGATGTGACCGATACCACGATGAGGTGAGGAAACTCGGCGGCAATCACCTCGGGCTCAAGCGGGTATGCCTGCGTGCCTTCCATGGGCGCAAGCAGAAGAACGCGGCCACGCGCCAACCACGCGGACAATTCGCCGCGTCCGCCATCGCCCGCGGGATCAATGTTCGTGCATTTTTTGCGTGCGTTCAGATAGAGCGCCAGCGCATTGGTTTCGCCATATGCGCGGGGCTCGTCGAGCGCATTGCTGCCGCCGTTGATACGAAGGCGCGTCACTTGCGCGCCGAGGTCGGCGCATAACTTTCCGGCATAGGCTATCGCCGCGCCACCACCGAGTTCCAGCACAACTATGCCGGCCAGCGGTGCCTGCATCAGTAAATCACTTTGGCCGCGATGAGTTCGTCGATATCGCCGCCGCTCAACCCCAGCAACTCGCCGAACACGTACTGGTTGTGTTCGCCCAGCTTCGGTGTCCAGCGCTTAAGTTGCGCTGGCGTACGCGAAAAGCGCCAGGGCGGCCCTACGACCTTGCGTGACTCGCCTTCGGGCCCGGCCATGGTTTTGATCGTGCCGCGGCTATTGAGATGCGGATCATCCGCAATGTCCTGCGCCGTGTATGACGGAAACGCCGCCACGCCAGCGGCCTGCAAGAGGCGCGTGACGGCCTCGCGGCTGCGAGCGCGCGTCCATGCACCGACCTCCACATCGAGCGCGCGCCGGTTTTCCCAGCGCAGCGGCGCCGACGCAAAACGCGCGTCAGCGAGCCAGTCCGGACGCTGCGCGGCCTTGGCGAACGCACGCCACTCGCCGTCGGTCGCAATCACGATGGACACCCACGCCTCTTCGCCCGAGCAGGGATAGACATTGTGCGGCGCAATCTGCGCTGCATCGTTGCCCATGCGGCGCGGCGTTACACCAGTTGCGGCAAACCGCAGCAGCGCGTCGCCAATGAAACCACACGCCACGTCGCGCGCGGCAACATCCACATATTGCCCGGCGCCGGTGCGTTTTTTCCGCAGATACGCCGCCAGCACCGCCATGGCGGCGTTAAGGCCCGTGCTGTGATCCATCACGTGCCGGATCTCGGTCGGCGGGCCGTCCTCATGCCCCGTCAAGGTGCCCAGCCCTCCCGCCGCGCCGAACAACGGCGCATAACCTGCGTAGCCCCGCTCCGGCCCCGTTTGCCCCGATGCGGAAACCGACGCCATTACTATGTTGGTCTTCACCGCCTTCAACGCTTCGTAATTCAGGCCCAGCCGCCCCATCACGCCCGGCCGAAAGCTTTCCACGACGATATCGCTCACCGCCACCAGGCGCTTCGCGAGTTCAACACCGCGCGGCTGCTTCAAATCCAGTTGCACCGACAGTTTGTTGGACGCAACCTGATCGAACGTTGCCGCCCCCATGCGCCCATACACCGGATGCGGCTTGCGGAAAATGTCCGGGCGCCCGGCAGTTTCAATCTTGATGCATTCAGCACCCAGCAACGCCAGCATGTGCGCACAGAAGGGACCCGCCGCGTGCAGCGTGAAGTCCGCGACACGCACGCCGCGCAATGGGGATGGTGATAATGCTGTCACAGGCGTTGCGGCGGGTTCAGACGGTCCCATGCTGCTCCCATTGTTTGAGTTCAGCAGCCTCGTGCCCCAGCCAGTCGCACCAGATCGCCGCATTATCAGCGCCGGGTGCGGCCGCGGCCCGCGTGAACGCCAGCGCTTCGCCGTTGAATTGGAATGGCGCGGTAAACGCAGGCACCGTGCCAAACACAGGCAACTCCAGAGGCGCAAACACGCCGCGCGCCCGCGATTGTTCCGACGCCAACAGGTCGGCGGGGCCGTTGTATTTCGCCAGAGGCACGCTTAACGCCTGCCCTCTTTTCACCACGTCGTCGACGCATTGGGTTTTTGCCCACGCGCGCAGATGCTGATTGATCGTCGCGCCCTGGCGGCTGCGTTCGAGTGGATCGCGCAACGCCGGATCGAGCGCCCAGGCGGGGTCCCCGATGAGCTTGACCAATCCCTCCCACTGCCGCTGTTCGAGCGTTAACACGCCGATGAAGCCGTCGCTGCATTCGAGCACGCCGCCATATTTGAACGAGCGGCCATAACGATCCTCGAGCACGCCGTCCCCCAAGCGCTGAACGGCAAAACACCCGGCCGAGATATTCGCGTCCTGCACCGATACGTCGACAAACTGCCCACCGCCTTCATCGCTGACCAGCAGCGCTGCAATGCCGGCGCACACCGCCGAGGTGCCGCCGATCATCTCGGCAAAATGGCCGTATATTTTGAGCGGCGGCCGATCCGGAAACAGCTCGAGCGTAAGCCCATTAGGCATCAGATACCCCTCGCCGCCCGCATGCAGCAGGTTGAGCTCGTAGGCGCTGTAGTGCGCGTGCGCGCCCGACGCGCCGAAGGGCAGCACCGACAGATAGACCAGTTTCGGGTGGCGGGCCGCGATCATATCCGCGTCGATCCGCAACACCGCACGGCGTGCGACGGGCGTGTCGTCAATAAAAAGATCGGCGCGGGCCAGGGCCTCGTCCAGCAGCAGCCGGCCTGCTTCGGTGCTGGTATCGCAGGTGACAAATCGCTTGCCCGCGTTGAGGTAGTGAAACAGCGCGCTGGCGGCGGGCGCCTGCGTCAGCAAAGGTTCGGCACGGCGTAACGTGCTGCCTTCACCCGGCGGCTCGATTTTGATCACGGTCGCACCCATCAGCGCCATCATCCGTCCCGCATAGGCAGCGGCGACGCCTTCCGCGTGCTCGACAATGGTGATGCCCGCGAGCGGGAGATTTTGTTCACTGCCCATGACTGGATGGCCTAAATTGCGTATTGCAACCCGCCATCGACGTAGATGCGCTGCCCCGTGATATAGCGCGCCTTCGGCGAACAGAGGAAGGCCGTAACGTAGGCCATATCCTGCGGGTCGCCAAAGTATCCCATGGGAATGTTGTTCTTCGCGAACCGTTCCTGATCTTCGGCGGTAGGATGCATACGCTGGTCGATCTGCTCGCTGTGGATACGGCCCGGCTGCAAGGAGTTCACCGTCACATTGTCCTTGCCGATCACGCGCGACAAGCCTTTCGCCCACGCATGCACACCCGCCTTGGCGGCATTCGCGGCATTGAACATGCGCGGCTCCATCGACCCTGTGATGTTGATGATACGGCCCCATTTTCGCTGTTGCATCGACGGCAACAAGGCATGCGCCATCTTTCTGACGGCGGTAAAGTTAACAGCAAAGGCCTCGTCCCAAGCCTCGTCGGACGCATCGGTGGACAGCGGCCGGGAACCGCCCGCGCAATTCACCAGAATGTCCACGTGCCCGAATTGCCCAAGTACCTGCGTGGCAATGCGTTCCGGCACGGCGCGGTCGTAAAGATCGGCGCTGATCAGTACCGGCGCTTTGCCGCCGTCTTTCACGATCTCCTGCCGCAGGCTTTCGAGGAGCGCTTCGCGGCGCGCGGTCGCAATCACCTGCGCGCCTTCCGCCGCGAGCGTTTTGGCGATTTCGCGGCCGATGCCGCTGCTCGCGCCGGTGACAATTGCTACCCTGCCCGTGATTTCCAGATCCATCGCCGTCCCCTGCCGCTGTTGTACTTGTTGACGGGTTTTACTTGTAGATGGCGTGGCCGAGATCGAGGCCGGCGCCATCGCGGAACATCTTGGTCTTGATGTTCTTTGACGGCAGCATCACGGTCGCGCCACCGTTGGTGACCGTTTTTTCACCACGCTGATTTTCCGCCCAGACGTCTATGTCCACGAGCGGAAAACCGTCCTGCACGTATTTCTTGATAACTTTGCCCTTGCACCAGGTCGTGTCGCCCATGGTGTTGAAGCGCCGCAGTTCAGTCTTGATGCGCTTCAGAAAGCCTGCATCACCCATCCAGTTCGTCACCAGCGACGCGACCCAGGCAGAGCGTTGCGGACCGTAATCATAGGTGCCCGGCACGCCCACTTCCTTGGCCACCGACTCGCGATGATGGCCGATGCCGGTGTACTCGACGCCGCCGCCGGCTTCGGGATTGCGGAAAAAGTGGCCGGGATGGCGCAATGCGCCCTTGAGCAGCACGCCATGCGTGTGCCCGCGGCCGCAACCGACGAGAAAGCCCATCGTGTCCATCATCGACAGCGGACCGCGCGCTATCGGGGTGAGCTCGTGGCCCACTTCGACATCTTCCCAATAGCGGATATTGCGTCCGCAAATGACCTTGTCTTCATCGACCACTGCCTTGTCGATGGCGCTCAATTCGTCGGCGGTATATTCGTGCTTGGTAATGTCCTTGTACTTGCCCTTGTCCCGCGCCGCTTTGCGCTCATGCCGCGTACACCATCCGAGCACGCGCGCCACCAGATCGTCGTGCTGATTGACAAAATGCGCCTCGACATACTGTATGACGAGCCGCCCGGAAAATTCGCTCTGCCGTTCATCCGCGGCCACCACGCGCTCTTCGGCGCTGATGCGATCTCCGGGACGCAGGTTGCGAAACATCTCCCAATCATTGCCGGCATAAAATCCATGCACGCCCGGCAAGCCCCAGCGCGTGCGTCCCAGCCAGCCATAAGCCATCGGGAACATCGGCGGCGCGATAATATTGGCGTAGCGGCTGTTGCGCCCATATTCGCTGTCGCGGTAGAGCGGATTCAAATCGCCGACGCCATTGCAGAAATTACGTATGGTATCGGCCGTGACGTCCTGCAAATACGGTCCCTCCGGCCGCAGCCGCAGTCCGATCATGGCTTTCGCCGCGGCGATGGTCTCGTCGGTGATGATTCCCTGACGCGGTGCGTCGCGCATTGCCGTTGCTTCGTCGATTGATCCCATGATCCT
>CAMDDY010000355.1 GCA_945893125.1 Bordetella parapertussis | reverse complement strand
TCATGGGATCGAACACCTCGATGTCGATCAATCCGAACCTGCATGCCAAGCTGCCGTACGAACCGTTGCGCGATTTTGCGCCGATCACGCGCATTGCGATCGCGGCGAACATGCTGGTGGTGCATCCGTCGATGCCGGTGCGCACGGTGAAGGAATTCGCAGCACTCGCGAAGGCGCATCCGGGACAATTGAATTACGGCTCGTCGGGCACCGGCACGCCGGCGCATCTGGCGGGCGTGATGTTCAACGAGGCTGCCGGTGTTGCGCTGGTTCACGTGCCGTATAAAGGCAGTTCGCCCGCGCTCACCGCCGTGTTGAGCGGTGAAACGCAACTCATGTTCGGCACGCTCACGTCGTCGTTGCAGTTCGTGCGCAGCAAACGCTTGCGCGCGCTGGCCGTGAGCAGTGCCACGCGCACGCCCGCCGCGCCCGATCTGCCGACCATCGCGGAATCGGGTTATCCCGGCTTCGAGGCCATCACCTGGTACGGCGCGTTTGCGCCCGCCGGCACGCCACCCGCGGCACTCAACCGGCTGCGCGGTGAATTCAACAAAGTACTGTCCAACGCGGAATTCAAAACCTGGCTGCTCAGTCAGGGCGCCGAGGCCGCGCCCACCACGCCCGAGGAATTGGCCGCACTGGTCAAACGAGAGCTGGCGCTGTACGCACCCATCATCAAAAAGTCCGGTATGAAAGCGGATTGAGGAACATAAATAATGTCAATTAAAACATGTGGTTACGCATTAACCCTGCTGGCGGCGGCAGCACCCGCTCTGGTCGCGGCGCAGGCCTTCCCGACGCGCGCGATTCGGCTGGTGGTGCCCTCCGCGCCCGGCGGCGGCACCGACATACTCGCGCGCGTGCTCGCCGCCAAGTTGACGGAGTATCTCGGTCAAACCGTGGTGGTCGATAACCGCGCGGGCGCGGGCACCACCATCGGCATCGACAACGTGGCCAAAGCCGCGCCCGATGGCTACACCGTGCTGGTCACGCCATCGACGCTGGCGCTGAATCTGTGGATGTATACCAAGCTGCCTTATGACGCGATACGCGATCTCGCACCGCTGACGCAAATCGCCGCAGTGCCGAATGCACTGGTAGTGCATCCGTCGGTGCCCGCGCGCAGCGTCGCGGACCTGATCACGCTGGCGAAAAAACAGCCCGGCGAAATCAACGTGGGTTCGGCAGGCATCGGCACCAGCCCGCATTTGTCACTGGAGTTGTTCAAACATCTCGCCAAAATTAATCTGGTGCATGTGCCGTACAAAGGATCGGGTGCGGCCGTGATCGCGCATCTGTCGGGGGAAATCTCGTTGCAGATTCCGTCGCTGCCTACCGTGATGAGTTATATCCGCAACCATCGTTTGCGCGTGCTGGGCGTCACCACCGCGAAGCGCTCGCCCTATTTGCCCGAGGTGCCCGCCATCGGCGAAACCGTGCCGGGCTATGAAGCGACACAATGGTTTGGGTTTCTCACCACGGCGGGCACGCCACAGGCCGTGCAGGATCGATTGTCGCAGGAAGGCATCCGCGCGCTGCGTGCGCCCGATGTCGCCAAGCACATGGCGAACGAAGGCGCGGAAATCGTCGCCAACACGCCGGCGCAGTTTGCGGTGTATATCAAATCAGAAACGGAAAAATGGGGCCGCGTGATTAAAGCGGCGGGGATTAAACCGCAGTAAGAACCACGGTAAGGTCAACACCCGCCGCAAAGGCGCAAAGGCGCAAAGAACTGCCGCGAAGAAATTCAGGGTTACTTTGCGTTTCCTTTGCGCCTTTGCGGTAACGCTTTGCTTTTGGGTTTTCAACCCGCGTCTCGCTCCCGCAGCTTCGCCAGCGCGAGATCCAGCGCGGCGCGCGTATGGCGCTGTGCAATTTCCGCGTTGCCGAGTTTTTCATGCAGCCGCGCGGCGGCCAGATGTGCCGGATAGGTGGCGTCTATGGCGATACTGGCATCAAGATAATTTTGCGCCTTGCCCCATAGTTCCTCGCGCGCGCACAGGCGTCCCAGCGTGAGCAGCAGCGACGCATCTTGCGCGTGCGCCGTGAGCCAGCGCTCGGCGCGTTCGATGCGCGGCACGATGTCGCTGGCGGTGCCGTCAACATCGGCACATTCGCCATACAGCGCGGCAAGTTCACTGTCCCACGTTTGATCCAGGCTGCGCTCGATAATCTCCGCTGCCCGCGCGCCTGATTTCAAGACTGTGTAACCTTCAGCCGCCGCGCGCGCAACCACGGTGTCACGGCGCAGCGCCTCCGGCACTTTGCGCCAGGCATCATCCAGCGCGGTCGCGTCGCCGGCGCGCCGCTTGAGATGTTCCGCCAACGCATGACGGCGCAAGCGCGCCGATTGTTCGCCATCGAAGACGTTGCGCCGTTCAAGCTGATCAATCACCGCGAGCGATTTCTCCCAGTCTTTCGTCAGTTGCAGCGCTTTTAATTCCAGACGCAGCCCTGCGGTGTGTTTTTGCGGCTGCGTCTGCAACACCGCCAGCGCATCCGTGGCGCGGCGTTCTTCCAACAACAATTCCGCCTCGGTAATGACCTTCATCATGTCGCCGGCCGGCAGGTGCGCCGCGCCTTGCGCGAGATAGGCATCGCGCCGCTCAAACGCGCGCAGTTCGTGCGCCGCGCGCGCGGCGAGCATGGCGGACAAGCCCGGCTGTTCACCCAAATCCATCGCCGATTTGGCGGCTTTTTCCGCGCGCGCGTAGCGGCCGGAAAAAAACTCGCGCAGCGCTTCGGTGATTGCGTTGTGCGCCTTGCGGCTGCGCAAGCCTTCACGATATTCGCGCACCTGTTGCGGCATGCCCACCATCGCCGCGATCAGCCGCGCCGACACATACGCCAGCGCAAACGCCGCCGCGAGCAGTACGATCGCCATCACCAGCGACAGTTCGACGCGATACGGCGGCCACACGATTTGCAGGTAGCCCGCGCTGGAATGCACCGCCGCCGCCACCACGCCCACGGCCAGCGCAATCGCCGCAATGGTCCACAGCAGGAATTTCATGCGCGCGGCACCGCCGGTTGAATGCGCATAAGAAAAGTGTTTAAAGACATTGCCTTACGATACGCTACTTGGTGCGAGCACGCGTCTGCGATACCGCGCGCATCGCTTCCAGCGTGGCCGCGATGTCGGGCAATTCAATCTGGATATCGGCGCTTTGCAGACTGTTCAGCGAGCTCACCGCCGACGCCACGGATTTATCGCGCGCATCGAAGTAACGCGCCAGCCACTCGCGCGCCGCTTTCAGATCATTGCGAAAGGTCGCCTGATCGCGCGTGAGCAATGCCATGCGCGCGGTGAGTAAACGCAGCTTGAGATTTTCGCGCAGAAAAAATGTCTGCGCCGGCGAGAGCAACGGCACATCGGCGCGGTCAATGCGCTGCACGCGCACCAGTTGCTTCAGATCGCCCCACACTTCACGCCAGAATCGCGCGGCAGCGCCGGTGTTGGCATCCGATGCGGGCGCCGGAGCGCCCTTGGTAGCATCGACCGCCGGACGCGTTTCAGCGGCCAGCGGCAGTTTATCCACGCCCGCCAACAGTGCGTCGATGCGTGCGCTTAATCCCGCCGTATCAATCGCCGGCGCCGCTTTCAGCCTGGCGATATCCCGCCCGATGGCATTGCGCAGCGCGGTGAGTTGCGGCCGGTTCATCGCCTGCAGGCGCGTGTCCGTCGCCTGCAACGCGATCAGCGCCGTCTTGACATTGCCCGCCAACTGCAACTGCTGGCCCGCGATCAGCAATGTCTGTTCGAGTTCGGCAAAGGCCCATTCATCGCGATTGCGCGACAAATCCTGATACAGCGCTTCGAGCGCGATTTGCTGGCTTTGCGACTCGGCGAGCTTCGCTTCCAGCACGCCGATTTTTACCGCGGCTTCACGCGTCGCCTCGCGCAATTGATCACTTGCGATGCGGCTCGCCTTGCTTTGCGCGTCCACGTCGGCCAGCCGCTTGGCCACGTCCTGACGCACGCCATCGAGTTCCTGCCGCGTGCCGTGCATCTGCCACAACGCAAGGCCCAGCGCGACGAGCGCCAGCACCATCGCCAGGCCGAAATAGCCCGCCAGCGTGCGCGCCGTCACCGGCGGGACGGGTTTGGGGGCGGCGGTTGCGGCGGGATCAATCATGGGGTGGTTTCAGATCGTGACAGTATGCAACGCGGCGCGTGGGCGGGCAATCGCGGCGCGACCCGTGGCAAGTCAGGCCGCTATGTGCCGCATCGCCGTGCGCGCCAGCGCATCGTCGCCGGGTTCGGATTCGACCACGCGCCGGATGCCCAGTTCACGCGCGGTGGCGGCAATGCGCGGGTGCGGCACAACCGTAAGCGTGTCGTTGAGCCACGCCTGGCCCGCGGCACCGATGTGTTCGCAAAAATTGCGCAACCCTTCGCTGCTGGTGACGATTACCGCGTTGATGCGATGGTGCTCCCATGCCTGAATCAGCGGCGCGGCGTCGAACGCCGGCTTGCCGCGCCGGTAACACGCGGCATATTCAACGTATGCGCCGCGCGCGAGCAAGGTTTCGCCGAGCAATTCGCGCCCGCCGTCACCGCGAAAAATCACCACGCGCTGATCGCGCACGGCTTGCAGGTACGGCGACGCCAGCAACGACTCGCTGTCGTACCTCATCTGCGGCGCGATCACATCATCAACGCCAAAACGTTGCAATGCGCGCACGCCGCCCGGGCCGATGGCCGCAACCCGCAGTGTCGCCGGCAACACGCGCCGCGCGCTGATGCGCGCCATCGCTTTTTCGACCGCGCTGGGGCTGATGAAAATGGCCAGATCAAATTCGTCCAGCCGGTCGATAACGCTGTCGAGCGCGCGTGTATCCGGCGCATCCAGAATCTCAATCGCCGGACACAACATCGGCTCGCCGCCCGCGTCGCGTATCAACGCGACCAGCCGTTGCGCTTCGTCCGCGGGTCGCGTGATCACCACGCCTCGTGCAGACTGTGTTTCGTTCATGTGTGATCGAGCGCGGCGAGAATTTCACCCGCGCCCTGCGTTTTTAATTGTGCGGCGAGCGCAACGCCCAGCGCTTCGGCGTCGCTACTCGCGCCTTCAATTTCCGCGCTCACGTGGCGCGTCCCATCCGGTGTGCCGACATAACCACGCAGCCACAGACGCGCACCGCTGAATTCGGCATAACCCGCCAGCGGCACATTGCAACTGCCGGCGAGCGACCGCGACAACGCGCGCTCGGCCAGCACGCACGCGGCCGTGGAATCGTCGTGCAGCGCTTTGAGCAATGCCAGCACATCAGCACGATCACTGCGGCATTCAATCGCCAGCGCGCCCTGCCCCACCGCCGGCAGCATGTCTTCGGGTGCCAGCGTAGTGGTGATGCGATGTTCGAGTCCCAGGCGTTTTAATCCGGCCGCCGCGAGAATAATCGCGTCGTATGCGCCCTCATCGAGTTTGCGCAGGCGCGTCTGCACGTTTCCACGCAGCGGTACAATG
>CAMDDY010000354.1 GCA_945893125.1 Bordetella parapertussis | reverse complement strand
TAATCTTGTCCGCGACACCACGCAAACGCATCGTTGTTTTTTCCGGCCCTACGGCAACGGTGCAAAACACCGTGCCGTTGGTCACCAGCAATAAGGCGCGCGCGAAATACGGGCTGCCGTTGCTAAGCCATGCCGATGGAACGCCGCAGCGCTTTGACGCGCTGCGGCCCCAGCGGCTTGCAGCACCTGTCACGGTATACGTGCGCCAGTTCAGCGCGCATCCATTGGAGAACGACGCTGCTGAGTTATATGCGCCGCCGGATGGTTATCTGGATGCGGACGGAAACTTTTCGCGCGAACGCAAGCATGATGCCAACGTTCCTGTATATGAAGTCACGCTGAATCCCGAGGATGGCGTTTACCTGTTGCCGTATATGGCGCGACAGGCCGATGGCAAAGCGTGGGAGGACGACACCGCGTATGCAGGCGCGGCTGAACATCTTGCGCGCCAGCCGTTTTATCCGGATGCCTCGCGTCTCTTCGAGGAAATCGACCGCTTGGGTTTGGGCGAGACTAGCGGCCTGAATAATCTGTTGGCGGCATGCGCGGATTACGATTTTGTGCGCGTCGTGCCGTCGGGCGGCTACAAGAAAGGTCTCGCAGCCGCGGAGCGCAGTGACTTGGGCGAGGGCGACATCGCACCCGAACGCATAGGACACGATTTTTTCAACTACCGGCCGTTTCATCTATGGCGTGATCCGCCGCGCGCGATGATGGCGCGCGTGGTCAACCAGGTGCAGGCGGCGATGGACAGCGGCCGCTACGCCGGCGGCATCTGGCTGGAAGGCAGTCCCAATCTCGAAGAAACGCTGATGTGGATGAATCTGCTGATCGACACCCGGCTTCCGATCTGCGGCAATTCATCACAGCGGCCGCACGGCAGCCTCGCCAATGACGGTGATCGCAACGTCGTCGATGCGGTGAACTGGATATTGTCGGATGCGTGGCGGGATGAACACGGCGATAACGCCGCAGGTGTCGTTGCGGTGCTCGATCAATTGATTTACGCCGCGCGCGATGTGCAAAAAGCCGATGCCCGTCCGGGCGGTTACACCGCAACCGGCGGTCACGGCGGCATCATCGGCAGCATGGGTCATCCGCCGGGCGCGCCGGTGATGACGTATGTTCCCGGCAAGAAGCATACGCACAACTCCGCGGTCAATCTGCGCAAACTGCCGCAGCGTGTTGCAGGCGTGCGGCAAATCAGCGGCATCATCACAGCCGTATCGGTGCGCATCAAGGATGAAAGCGGCTGGTTGTTACCCGATGCGTTGCCCGAAGTGCGATTCGCAAGAACGGCACGTTATCTGCCCGCGAGCGCGGATGTCAGCAGCGCGGGAGAAGTCGAGATCCATGCGCGTATCGCGCATAACCTTGCACATGCGCCGCTGGCCGGGTTCGTCGCCGAAGGACAGGCGGGCAATGCTAAAGTGGCGCGGCCCATCGACGCGGCTTTGCTCGAAGCCACGTACTGCGGTATGCCGGTGGTGCGCGTGGGGCGCGGCAACGCCGAAGGCATGATTCCGCGCAGCCGCGACGGGCTGACCATCGGCGGCGGCAATCTCACGGCGAACAAGGCGCGCCTGATGCTGATGGCGTGTCTGCTGAAACTCGGCGCGTTGCCGCCCGCGGCTGACAGCAAAAATCCCACGGCGGCGGCGGTGGCGGCAGTGAAAGAAAAAATCGCCGAGTACCAAGCAATTTTTGATACGCACTAAGCGCGCGTCGCCTGACTTATAATGCCGCGCATGCCCAGACACATCGCCTGTTTAACCTTCGACTTCGACGCCATGTCGGGATTCATTTCGCGCGGCATGAATTCGCCGTCGCCGATTTCGCGCGGCGAGTTCGGCGCAAACGTCGGTGCGCAACGTATTCTTGATTTGCTGAAAAAATACGCCGTGCCCAGCAGTTGGTACATCCCCGGTCACACGCTCGAAACCTATCCCGATCAGTGCAAACGTGTGTTCGATGCCGGGCACGAGATCGGACATCACGGTTGGACGCATGTGCCGCCGGCGGCGATGACGCGCGAGCAGGAAGAGACCGGCCTGGTGCGCGCCAATATTCAAATCAGAAAACTGACGGGCAAATACGCGCGCGGCTACCGTTCGCCGTCGTGGGATTTAAGTCCGCACTCGGTGGAACTGCTGCTCAAACACAACTTCACCTACGACAGCAGCATGATGGGCGACGACTACACGCCGTACCGCGTGCGGCAGGGCGACGTGATCGAATTGGAAAAACCCGCAGTGTTCGGCAAGCCGACGAAGCTGATTGAAATGCCGGTCAGTTGGTCGCTCGACGATTATCCGCATTTTGAATTCGTGCGCACCAACACCACCATCCTGCCGGGCAACATGAACGCGCATCATGTGCTGCAAAACTGGACCGATGATTTTGTGTATCTGCGCGACCATCTCGAATGGGGCGTGATTACGTATACCTTTCATCCGTTCGTGATCGGGCGCGGGCATCGCATGATCGTGCTGGAAAAGCTGATCCGCACGTTGAAGGACGACGGCGCGGTGTTTATGCGCCTGGGCGACGCGGCGGCAGAGTTTGAGCAGCGTGCGCTGGCATCATAAAAATATCTTTAAAAACAAATACTTACGATATTTCATCGTTGATGCCTGCGTGCGCGCCTTAGTGTTGTTGGGCGCGGCGCTGATGGCATTTGCCGCCACTGCGGGTGATACAGTAACTGTCGGCTCCAAGCGTTTTACCGAGTCGTACATCCTCGGCGAAATTGCCGCACAGCGCATTCAGTCGGCGGGTTCACAGGCCGCGCATCGGCAAGGGCTGGGTAATACCGCAATTCTGTTTGCCGCGTTAAAAAACGGTGCGATCGACGTGTATCCCGATTACACCGGCACACTGGCGTTTGAACTGCTGGGCTTAAAGCGCGTGCCGCCGCTGACGGAACTGAATGCCGTGCTGGATGCACACGGGCTGGCCGCCGGTGTGCCATTGGGTTTCGGTAATTCGTATGCGCTGGCGATGTCGCAGGCGCGCGCGGCGGAACTGGGCATACGTTCGATTTCCGATTTGCAACGGCATGGCCGCTTGCGGTACGGCTTGTCGCAGGAATTTCTGCATCGCAAGGATGGCTGGCCCGCGCTGCGGGTGGCTTATGCGTTGCCCGCACAGCCCATCGGCCTGGATCACGGCCTGGCGTACGACGCGATCAAGGGCGCTACGGTGGATGTGATCGACGTTTACACCACGGACGCCAAGCTCGAGCGCTATGGCCTGCGGTTGCTGACCGATGATCGCGCATTTTTTCCGCCCTATGAAGCGGTGTTGGTGTATCGCAAGGATTTGCCGCAACGGCATCCGGCCGCGTTCCGTGGGCTGCAAACGCTGGAACGCGGCATCACCAGCGAAGCAATGATCCGCATGAACGCGGCGGCCGAACTCGATGGTCAGGCGTTTGCGCGCGTGGCAGCGGATTTTCAGGCGGCGGGCAAATCTGACACGCCACCGGTGTCCACGGCGCGACCCGGCTGGCTGGCGCAGTTCTTTGCCGCGGATTTTTGGCGGCTTACGGCGGAACATTGCCTGCTGGTGTTTGGCGCACTGGCATTGAGTGCAGGGGTAGGCGTGCCGCTGGGTATCTGGGCCGCCCGCTCGGGTCGCGCGCGGCCGTGGATTCTTGGCGTCGCTGGGGTGTTGCAAACCATCCCGGCGCTGGCATTGCTGGCGTTCCTGATTTCCGCAATGGGCAGAATCGGCATGGCGCCGGCGGTGGTCGCGCTGTTCCTGTATGGCTTGCTGCCCATCGTGCGCAACACCGAAACCGGGCTGGCGGGCATCACGAGGGGTATGCGGCAGGCCGGGAGCGCCCTTGGACTGCGTCCGGGCGCGGTGCTGCGACTGATCGAGGTGCCGCTGGCGCTGCCGTCGGTACTGGCCGGCATCAAGACTTCGGCCGTCATTAACGTCGGCACCGCGACCATAGCCGCCTTTATCGGCGCGGGCGGCTACGGCGAACGCATCGTGGCAGGCCTCGCGGTGAACGACCATGGCATGATGCTGGCCGGGGCGGTTCCGGCGGCAGTGCTGGCACTGCTGATTCAGTGGGTTTTTGCGCTGGGCGAGCGCCGGTTTCTATCTTATGGACTCCAAAGCCGCTAGCAGTGCCGTTCGCTGACTATTCTGCCTCTCACCGAGAACTAATTTTGCGCTTTCTGGTCAATGCGGTATCGCGGATTTCTCGCATGAATTTTCGCTCGGCGGATGCGTGCCGGGCCGGCGGGTTCGGTATACTGCCGGCTTTGCCATTCGGCACATTGTCCGGCCTGGACAACAAAGAAAACAGGGACGGGATTCATGAGTGACCGCGAAATCGACCAGCAACTGGTCGAACGCGCACAGCGTGGAGACAAGCATGCGTTCGAGTTGCTGGTTACCAAGTATCAACGCAAGTTGATCCGGTTGCTGTCCCGCTTTATCCGGGACAGCAGCGAAGTGGAGGATGTAGCGCAGGAAGCCTTCATTAAAGCGTATCGCGCGTTGCCGAATTTTCGCGGCGACAGCGCGTTTTATACGTGGTTGTACCGTATTGGCATCAACACCGCGAAGAATTACCTGGTGGCGATGGGACGGCGGGCGCCGACATCCACCGGGATGGATGCCGAGGAAGCCGAGGATTTGGGTGAAAGCGAATTGTTGCAGGATGTGAATACGCCGGAAAATCAGATGATGAGCCGGCAGGTGGCGGAGACGGTGAACCTAACGCTGGAGAAATTGCCTGAAGAATTGCGCACCGCGATAACGCTGCGCGAGATGGAAGGCTTGAGTTACGAAGAAATTGCCTCGATCATGAATTGCCCGATAGGCACCGTACGATCGCGGATCTTTCGCGCGCGCGAGGCGATTTCGGTACAGTTAAAACCGATGCTGGATTCGAGTAAAGACAGGAGATGGTGAGATGCAAGGCGTAGAAAGCATATCGACGTTGATGGATGGCGAACTGGATGCCGATGAAGCGGCGCGGGAAATCGCACGCTTCAAGGAGGACGCTGCCCGCCGCGACGCCTGGAATACCTACCATGCGATTGGTGACGCCTTGCGCGGGGATCATGCCCGCGTAGGCCTGTCGGCTGATTTCTGCAAACGCTTCAGCGAGCGGTTGGCACAGGAGCCCACGGTGCTGGCGCCGCGCGCGCGTGCTCCCCGAACCCTGCAAACCTGGGCGTTATCGGCGGCCGCGTCGGTGGCGGCGGTGGCGGCCGTGGGTTGGATTTCAATGAGCATGCTCAGTCCGGATAGCACGACGGGCGCGCCCGGTACGCTGGCCAAGGCGCCGGCGGCGCCCGCTGCGATCGTGGCTACTGCACCCGTCGTGCCGTTGCAGCCGGTCGGGCCTGCGCTGGTGGAGCCGGTTGCCGCGGCGCCGGAGCACATGCATGAGTATTTGCTGGCGCATCAAGGCATATCGCCAAGCACGGCAATGCAGGGTGTTACGCCTTATATCCGCACCGTTTCCAGCGTCGGCAATGAACCGGGTCTGCGCTAGATAACAATATGAAAT
>CAMDDY010000353.1 GCA_945893125.1 Bordetella parapertussis | reverse complement strand
AATTCGGCTGCCGCACTGATCGACTCCAGCCATTGAGCCGCATCCTTCGCCACGGCGATGGAATCGTCGCCCCACATGGCAGCGATAACGCCTTCGACCCGCGACGGGTCTGTCAACGGGTGATTCACTTTGCCGCCGCCTACCGGTTCATTCACTGCATGCCCTCCTGTCGCGGACAAATGCCGCAGACTCGTTGCCCGATATACCCGCCGGTCGCGTTACCCGGCCACCACGGTATTACCCGCCGCGCAACAAAAACGTTACGTGATGATTACGCTATAGGCTCGGAAAGCTTATAACGCAACCAGTCAAAATCATCGCCCGCCTCGACCACACCCAAGGGTTCCATCATCACGGTCGAAGGCGGATTGCCGTACATGGCCTCCAGCGGATCCTTGTCGCCGAGCAGCGCGCTGCGCGTAATAATATGCAGGCTGCCGTTGGGTGACGGCCTTGCACTCAGCAGAATCGCGCTCTGGCGCTTGCCGCCGCGTTCCACCGAACCGAGCGTGCGCAGATACACCAGCAACGCCGTTTTGGAGATCAGCTGAATACCGGCGTGATACTGCCGGTGTTCGTCACTCTTGACGCGGCGCACGATGCCCATGCTCCACAGCGATTCGGTTTCCGAACGCACGCCCACCAGCGAGCCGACTTTCAGCCACTCGCCCTTGCCCGCCGGCACGATGGCGCCGTATCCACCGGCACTGGCGTCTTCCGCAACCCACGTGTCATGGGACAACGCTTCTGAAAAATCCAGGCCGTCGCTCAGTTCGGGCGCCACCGCGCCCTGCACATTTTGAAAACCATGCACCACGTGCAACGTGATCGCCGTTCTGCGGCGCTCCGACGCGCGTGGCGGCATCTGCTTCGCCCAGTTGAACAATAAATGCCGCAACACCTTGGCAACAGGCACCGCGTTTGCATCCACGCCGAGGTCCAGACCCTCGGGCACATTACCCGTGCTCTGAATCAGGGCCAGCATGGCTTGCGCGGCCCGACTCGCGTCAGTCGCATCAAAAAAACGCATGCCCGCCGTCACCGGGGCGGACTGCATCATACGCAAGGGCGGCCGGGCGGCATCCAGATCAAAGCAGTAATCGCAACCATCCCACTGTTTCACGTCGTAGCGAAATTTGGGCGTGAGATGCGCAATCATGCGTTCGGCTATTTCCTGCTCGGGCGGCGACAAGCCGCTCGGCGACGAGGCCCACAGCATCATCAAGCGCAAAAATTCGTGATTCACCGAACACGGCCGCACCACGGGATACAGGTCTACCTGCTTGTCAGCGAATCCCACCGATTCGGCAAACGCCAGATAACGTGCCGCCTCGGACCAGGTTTCAGGACGCACCATGCCATAGCGAAACAGCACCCATTTCATCTGGTGCCGCAACGCGCGCAGCCCTCGAGCGGCCATCACCGGCAAAACCTTGATGGTCTCGCCATCCAGTTTCTTGGCGTCCTTTGCCTGCGTGACGCACTGCAGGTAGCCTTCCGCGATAACGCGCCAGAAATCAGTCAACGTTTTCCAGATACGCCGTTCCTGAATCTTGTCGCCCTCTTTCAGGTGGTTGTAGGCGTCAAGCAACGATTTCTGCGCGGCGCGCGTGGCAACATCCAGATCGTCCAGCAATTCAAAGCGGCGTTCGAGCTTGAATGCCGCAGTGGTATTGACTGAATCCACCCAGTAATTAACGTCTTCCAGCATTTGCCACGGATCATTGGCCGGCAACGCGCCGATGACTTTCTGCGCGTGCTTATCGTCCGCCAGCGGATGGTCAACCGCCTTTTCGCCTTTAAACCAACTCAGCATCCTGTCTCCAACCGTGATGTCATTAGTTGTCCGTGGCTAACCTGCTGTTAGTATGACATTTTTTTACGTTATCCGCGCACGCTCAGCCGAGTAGCGCCCGTCCTAACGTTTCGCCGTGTCCGCTGGTTCCGACGTAGGCGCCTCGCCCTCGGGCCAATTCTTGATATAGCGCTTCAACAGGCGGTTCTCGAAGCTCGCCTCCTTGATCGCCGCCTTGGCGATATCGTGAAACGAAATCACGCCGAGCAGTTGCCCGCCTTCCTGTACCGGCACGTAGCGTACATGCTGCTGCGTCATCACTTCACGCAGCGTCTCCAGGGTATCTTCCGGATTGCAGGTCACCGGGTCTTTCACCATCACCTCCGTCACCGGCAGATCCCCGAGATTACCGTGCCTCGCATCCAGCCCCTTCAGCACCTCGCGAAACGTCAGCATGCCCGCCATCTTGCCCGCCGTCATGACGACCAGCGAGCCAATGTCGTTTTGCACCATGGTCGCCACGGCATCCGCTACGCGGCCATCCGGCGCAACGCTGAATATGCTACTGCCCTTGAGATTGAGTATGTCGCGGATAATCATCGCTTACCGCTCCGTTTCGGGTTAAATCCAAAAGCCATCTTAGCGCACCCGCTATAAGCTGGAAAGAGCGGAAAGTTATAATCTGATAACCAGTCACAAAACAGGAAAATACCATGACCCAACGCATGCGCGGCATCACCGACGACGAAGCCTCCGGCCCCACCAAAGACCTGTTTGACGCCAGCAACATCATGCTGGGCCGCACCGCCAACCTGCAACGTATCCTGTCACACAGCCCGCTGCTGGTACGCTGGTTCCTGCCGCTGGTCGCCGCCGTACGCCAGCCCACGGCGGGTGCAATATCCGACGTGCGGCTGCGCAACCTCGCGTGCCTGAAAACCTCCACCGTCAACAACTGCAATTACTGAACGCAACACAATCGAGTGCTTGGTCAAGCACTGGGACTCACCGACGCGGAATTCGACGCGTTGCAAGCCAAAGATTATCTCGCCAGCCCCTTGTTCAACGACAAGGAAAAAGCCGTGATGGCATGGTCGGAAGCGATGACGCTGAACACCGCCAAGTACGACGACGGCGTATGGAACGCACTGCGACACCAGTGTAATGACGCCGAGATCGTCGAAGTGTCGATGATGTGCGGGTTGTTCAACATGATTAACCGGTTGAACGATTCATTCCGCACCGAACTCGAACCGGAGGAATACAACCGGCGGCAGCACAAAGCGGTGGGGGTTACCGCCGATGCGCTGGTGGATTACGCGTGCCGCATTTGCCAGCAGAGTGGCGAAGTAACGTAGCTCAATCCAGCCGCACATTCGCGGCGCGGATGATCTTTCCCCAGCGCTCAATTTCGCGGTCTATGTAGGCGACAAATTCCGCCGGGGTGTTCGGCTTGGCGAGTTGGCCGCCCAAGCCGATGATGCGCTCGGCAAAATCCGGCTGCGCCTGCAGCGTGCGTAGCGCGGTGGACCATCGCTCAATGATCGCGCCGGGCGTGCCCGCCGGCGCGAACACGCCGAACCAGGAGCCGCTCTCGAAATTGGCGAGACCCTGTTCGTGCATCGTGCGTAGCTCCGGCATCTGCGGAACACGTTCCATCGTGCCCACGCCCAACGCCCGCAGCTTGCCGGCGCGGACATACGGCAGCACCACGCCAATGCCATCAAAATTGGCATCGACGTGACCGCCCATCAAATCAATCGCCGCCGGGCCGCTGCCCTTGTACGGCACATGGATCATCTGCGTGCCGGTGGCGAGCTTGAAGCGTTCGATGGCGAGATGTTGCGTGCTGCCGACTCCCGCGGAGGCGACGCGAAATTGTCCCTTGGTGCTGCTCACCACCGCGATGAACTCCTTCATCGACTTCGCGGGCACCGACGGATGCACCACCAGTACCGTCGCCACCGAGCCCGTCAGCGCGATCGGTATAAAATCCTTGCGCACATCGTAGGGCAGTTTTGCGTACAACGAGGGCGCCACGGCGTTGGAGTTGTTGTGGCCCATCAGCAGCGTGTAGCCATCGGGCTTGGACTTCGCCACATGGTCCGCGCCGATAATGCCCGCCTGCCCGCTGCGGTTGTCGATCACTATCGTCTGGCCCATCACCGGCGTAAGGCGGTCTCCGATCTGGCGCGCAAGAATATCGGTGAAACCGCCCGGCGGAAAACCCACCACCATGCGTATCGGGCGCGTGGGATAGGTTTGCGCTTGCGCCTGCGCACACACAGCAAAAATCAGCAGTGCAATAACTCGGGGCAGGCTCATGTCATCACCTCGTTAATGTAAAAAATATTTAATAAAAACAAATACTTACGTTACTGCGGTAATCACGCTATATCGCACCCTTGGCACGCAACGCCGCCTGCCGCGCCTCACTGTAACCCAACGCACCCAACACTTTCGCCGTATGCTCACCGAGCTTAGGCCCGAGCCAGCGCGTGCCACCGGGGGTATCGGTCAACTTCGGTGTCACCGCCGGAATGCGCATCGGTTTGCCATCGGGCAGCTTCCACTGCTCGATCATGTTGCGCGCTTTGTAGTGCATGTCGTTGACGATATCTTCGGGGTCATACACCCGGCCCGCCGGAATTTCCGCTGCCTCCAGCGCCTTTAACACCTCGTTCATGTCGTGCTGGCGTGTCCAGTCATCAATCGCTTTGTCGAGCTCGGTCGCGCGCGGCACGCGCCCGCTGTTGGTGGCGAGCGCCGGATCATTCGCGAGATCCGCACGACCTATCGCGGTCATCATGCGCTTGAACAAACTGTCGTTGTTCGCGCCGACGATCACGTACTTGCCGTCGCGCGTGGCGTAGGTGTTCGACGGCGTGATACCCGGCAACGCGTTGCCCGCACGCTCGCGCTTGAAACCCAGCACATCGTATTCGGGGATGAAACTTTCCATCATGTTAAACACCGATTCATACAGCGCCACATCAACGATTTGCCCCTTGCCGCCATTCGCGGTGCGGTGATGCAGCGCCATCATCGCGCCGATCACGCCATGCAGCGCGGCAATGCCGTCGCCGATGGAAATGCCCAGCCGCACCGGCGGCTGCTCCGGGTAACCCGTCACATAACGCATGCCGCTCATCGCCTCGGCAACCACGCCGAAGCCGGGGCGGTCGCGATACGGCCCGTCCTGCCCATAGCCCGACAGCCGCACCATGATGAGTTTCGGATTGATCTTCGATAGCTGCTCCCAGCCGATGTTCCATTTTTCCAGTTGGCCGGGACGAAAATTTTCCACCACAATGTCGGCGTCACGCGCGAGGGCGCGCACGATTTCCTGTCCCTCCGGCTCACGCAGATTGACCGTCACCGATTTTTTGTTGCGCGCCTGCACATACCACCACAGCGAGGTACCCTGATACATCTTGCGCCACTGCCGCAACTGATCGCCGCCGTCGGGCGCTTCGATCTTGATCACCTCCGCGCCGAACTCGGCCAGCATGCGCGCGCAAAACGGCCCGGCAATCAGCGTGCCTAACTCAATTACCTTGATGCCGGCCAATGGCCCGGTGTTTTTCTCAGTCACAGTCTCATCCTTCACGCCTCACGCAGTTTAAGGGACAGCTTACACAATGGGAAGCGAACCACTACAATGTCGCTCCTCGCTACAAGGCACGCACATGGCACAACCCCGCACGCTCTTTTCCATCCTGCTCGAACAACCGTGGTGGATTTCCGCCTTGGTC
>CAMDDY010000352.1 GCA_945893125.1 Bordetella parapertussis | reverse complement strand
CGCTACTTCAAAAATATCACTGCGGGAAATGTCGCTACCGCGAGCGCCAGCACAACCCACTCCAGATTGTTGCGCTTGAGCCAACCGGTAAAATGCAGGATCAGAATGGTGATCGCAACGACATAGAAAGCATAGAACATGGCTTCACTCCACAAGGTTACGCACGGTGAATGATACAGGATAGCGGGCGTCTCGTGAGCGGCGCGCTGCTTGTGTGCCAATATTTTTGCAGGTTACCGCGCATGGTTTAGCGCATCGATGCGCTCGCGCGTGGCCGGGTGCGAGGCGAGGTAATCGCCGATGCCACCGCGGCGTGCCCGAGGCTCGCCGCCCTCGGTGGTTTTCGCGCGATGCGCGGCTTCGAGTTTTTCCAGCATCTGCGCCAGCCGTTGTGGTGACATACCGTTGGCCTTGAGCATGGCCGCGCCAAACGCATCAGCCTCGCTTTCGTGGTTGCGCGAGTAACGCGCCTGCAACAGCAAGGTCGGCAGTCCGGCGGCAACGCTGCTGACATCACCGATATAAAACGACACCACAAACGCGACGATGGATCCCTGGATCAGCATGCGCAAGCCGTGCCGCCGCCGCACGTGTCCGAGTTCATGGGTCAGTACCGCGAGAATTTCCTCGTCGTGCGCGGCCAGCGCGACCAACTGGTCGGTGACCACCAGCGTGCCGTCGGGCAGCGCCATCGCATTGGCGCCGACGGCGCCGCCGTGGCGAAAATGCAATGTATAGCGTGCTGGGTCATCGCCCGGCGCGACCAGCAGTGCAAACGCATCACGCAGTTGTTGTTGCCGCGCGGCAGGCAGCTTGCTCGGCGACAATGCGATGCGGTCGAGCACGTCGAGCGTGCTGCTGCCCATGCGCGCGAGAACGGCGTCCGGTGTGCGGAAGGCAAGCCATTCCGAAGCCGCGGGCAATCCCCAGTGGTAACCCGCGAACACCACGGCGAGCGTCACCAACACCGAAGCCAGCGCCCAGCGCCAGCGGCGTTGCAGCCGCACCACGAGTCCGTCCTCGAAGCCGGTGGCGTTGAGCATGCGCGCCATGCCGGCGTGGTCGCGCACTTCGCAATGCGCGCCGCCGGGGAGCGAAATCAGCCGGGGCGCCGCGCCCATCGGCTCTGAGACCCGAAGCGCGGTGATGGGCTCGTCGCGCGCGATGCCGTCGCCGCGCAATCGCACCAAGCCGTCGCTAAGCGATAACGTGACGGCGTGCGCGATCGCACTGCGACCGTCAAAATAAGTGGCGGTGACGGTGAGCGAAGCGTCAGCGTGCGCGGCGCCCGGCGCGCCGGTGTCAGAAGGAGATATCGACATCGAAGACGTTGGCGGTCTCTTCGCCCAGCGCGTTGACGGCTTGCTGCTCCTGTGCGAAAAATTCATCCAGACTGCTCTGCGCATTCAGCGCCATGTGCGTGAGGCGATAACGCGCGAGGCGGATATCGGCAAATGGTTTGAACAAACCCAGCGTGAGAATGATGGCAATGAAGTTTGTGAGGTAAATTTTAAACAGGTCGCGCGCGCGCACGTGGCTGGTGAATGCATGTACGCCGAGCGCGGTGTGGTTCCATACCAGGTTCTGCATGCGCGCGGCGAACCACGGGCCGACCAGCAGAAAAAACACCAGGTAAAAACCCATGATTAGCATGAAAATAATGCCCAACAGCTTGCCGATGACTTCAGGATTTTTGCTCTTGAAGCCGTCGAAAATACCGGGCGACGCGGCGTGTATGCCGTAGACGATAAATGGAATCAGCAACCCCACCAGGAACATGAGGCCGAGTATTTTCAGGTAAATGCGGTAGAAGTCGCTGACCTTCGCGTCAAAATGGAAGGGCGCCGTGCCGTATTGGCTGTGGTTATGCTGGTATTCCTTGATGCGCTGGTGCGCCAGCGGCATCAGCCCGCCCAGTGTGAGATAGCTCGCGATCGGCCATACCAGAAAAACCTCGTAGGCATCCTTGACCGATCCCATGAAGCGAAACCGCAGGCCGCGATAACTGCTGTTGTGCAGGCGGAAGCACAATGAACGCTGGATCAGCCACGGAAACACCGCCAGCAAAATCAACAGAATCAGCAAGCCCAGCCACATGCTGAAGGCAAACGCGCCGTTGTACGCGACCAGCAACACAATGCCGATGATGCGTCCTTTGAGGATCGCCACCGGGTCGCCGTGGTAATCGAAACTGTTCCCCATCAACGTGGTGTTGCGATAGAAATATTGCAGCCGCCGCACCTTGGCCCACGCCGAGTAGATGCCGAGCGTCAAAATAGTCAGTGCAAGATTGACAATCCAGATGCGAAAGTATTCGCTGCCGTTGCCGGTGAAGGCAATCGGCGCCTTGATCGAGGTGCTGGATTCCGGATTCATGTCGCGGGTCTCTTTGTCTTGGTTGATCACGTCGTTATTCGCGGTGAAGGTTTTACCTTGTGCCGCGCGGATCGCCGAGCCATTTTGCTATTCTGCCTTGGCGCCCGAATCGCGAATTACTTTTGCCCAGCGGGCAGCCTCGGATTTCTGGAAGACATCCAACTGCGACGGCGTGTTGGCCACCGGTTCACCGCCCAAGTCGAGTATGCGGCTGCGCACATCGGGCAAATTGACGATGCGTACAATTTCACCGTGCCAGCGGTTCACAATCGCGTCCGGCGTTTTGGCAGGCAGCCAAACCGCGTACCATGATCCGGTGATCATGTCCCGGTAGCCCGATTCCGCGAAGGTCGGCAGGTCCGGTAACTGCAGCGCACGTTTTTCAGAGGTGATGGCCAGCGTACGCAGGCGTTTGGCGCGGATGAATTCAATCACTGTGGGCAGCGCGTTGAACATGAACGGAATCTGCCCGGCCATCAGATCGGTGAGGGCTTGTGATTGGCCTTTGTAAGGCACGTGAACCATTTTCGTGCCGGTGACCGATTTGAGCAGTTCCGACGTGAGATGCGTGCTCGATCCCGCGCCGCCCGACGCGAATGACAGTTCGCCGGGGCGCGCCCGGGCCAGCGCGACAAATTCTTGCACCGTGCCGACAGGCAGCGTGGGCGTAATCACCAACAGCAGCGGCGAACTCATCACGATACTCACCGGCGCGAAGTCGCGCAGGGCGTCATAGGGCATCCTGGGCAAGATGCCCGGTACGATCACTTGAGCGGAAGAATTCAGCAACACGGTGTAGCCGTCCGGCGCAGCCTTGGCGACCAAATCCGCGCCGATGGTGCCGCTGGCGCCCGCGCGATTTTCGACAATGATTTGCTGGCCCCACGATTCGGTGAGCTTCTGCGCGAGGATGCGCGCGCTGATATCGACCGGCCCGCCCGCTGTAAACGGTGCGACGATGCGGATTGTTTTTGCGGGATAGGTCTGTGCCTGGGCACACGCAGCGGCGGCAAGCAGCAATACAATTCGCGTTATCATGGCATTCTCCTTATACGCAGTATAAAGCGCGGTTCGGCGCGGTCAAGAAAGGACACCACATGCACGGTTACGGCGGCAAAACGGTTTATGGCGCACGCATTGGCATTCTCATGCTGGACACGAAATGGCCGCGTCCGCCGGGCGACACCGGCAACGCGATGACGTGGCCGTTTCCAGTGCTCTACAAAGTGGTGCCCGGCGCGAGCGCGCGCGTGGTGATCCACGAGCAGGGCAAAGGGCTGGGGCCGGCATTTCTGAAGGCAGCCGAGGAATTGGTGAAAGACGGCGCGGACGGCATCACCACCACCGGCGGCTTTCTGGCAATATTTCAAAAGCAGCTCGCCGCGCATGTGAATGTGCCGGTCGCGAGCTCGTCGCTGATGCAGATTCCGTTGGTGCAGACCACCTTGCCCCCGGGCAAGCGGGTCGGTGTGTTATCGGTGCAGGGTAATCGTATTACGCCCGAACATTGGGATGCCGTTGGAGCGCCGCATGATACGCCGGTAATGGGCACCGAAGGCGGTAAAGAATTCACGCGCGTGATGCTCGGCGACACCATTGATATGGATTACGAGCAGGCCGAACGCGATATTCTTGAAGCCGGTGAAACGCTGTTGAAAAAAAATCCCGAGGTCGGCGCGATCGTGTGCGAGAACCACAACATGGCGCCGTATGCGGCTGCGCTGAACGCGCGCTTGGGCGTGCCCATCTACACCGTATACACGTTCGTGTGCTGGTTTCAGGCGGGCTTGCAGCCGCGCTACTTCGGCAGGCCGGGTGTGCCATCAGAGAATGTGTGGCGCGAGCGATATTAAAAAATGTAAATAAAATATATAGTTGCGAAATATTTTATTGTTCATGTCATCGCAGACTACGATGCGAACGTGGGTGCTAACGCTGGCGCCGGTTCTGTGGGCAGCCAGCGTGCTGGTACATGCCGCTGAGAGCTGGCCCTTGCGTCCAGTGCGGCTGGTACTTTCATTCGGCGCACCCGGCGGCGCGCCCGACATGATCGCGCGGCTGTCGGCGCCGAAACTCTCCGAACTATGGGGCAAGCAGGTGGTGGTCGATCCGCGCGCCGGCGCGGGCGGCGTGCTCGGCACCGAGATCGGCGCCAAGGCGTCACCCGACGGCCACACCCTGGTGATGGTCAGCCCGGCGCATGCCATCAACCCAGCGCTGCGCAAACTGCCGTACGATTCGGTGAAAGACTTCGAGCCGGTGACCAAACTCGCCGAAGTGCCGAACATCCTGACGATTTATCCGGCGGTGGGCGCGAAAAATGTGCAGGAACTCGCTGCGCTCGCAAAAGCCAAACCGGGCGCGTATTCATTTGGCTCGGCGGGCATCGGCTCGTCGCAGCATCTGGCGGGCGAACTGTTTCGCAAAATGGCCAGCGTCAACATTTTGCACGTGCCGTACAAAGGCGGCGGCGCGGTGGTGCTCGACCTCATCGCCGGGAGAGTACACATGACTTTTGGTTCGGCTACTGCGCTGCCGCATATCCGCGGCGGCAGGCTGCGCGCGCTGGCGGTGACCACGCTGAAACGCTCACCTGCAATGACGGACATACCCACCATGCATGAATCAGGCTACCCCAACTTCGAGGCAGCGGCGTGGTACGGCCTGATGGTGCCCGCGCGCACGCCGGCGGCCATTGTCAACAAACTGCACAAGGATTTCTCAGCGGTGCTGCAACTGCCTGATGTGCGCGATCCATTGTTGACCGATACCGTGGATTCCGCGCCGTCGGCTTCGCCCAAGGCATTTTCTGATTTTCTGGCGGCGGAGACGGCGAAGTGGGGCGCTCTGGTGCGGGAGACCGGGGCTAAGGCGGAGTGAGGAAGTGCATGCGTAGCATGCGCTGTGCGCACGACAGATCAATGTGCCTCCCCGGTTTATGGCTGTTTTATGCCTTCGCATGACGCGACATGGCCTTGTCGCGCGCATAGCGCACGCTACGAGAATTACGCCGCATCTTTTTTCGGCACAGCGCCGCGCTTCGCCCAATAATCCGGCGAAGCCTTCAACGTGGCCAGCGCTTCGGCGGTTTCAGTGCCCGGCGCCATGGATGCGGCAGTGCCCGCCATCACCTGATGATGGTCGATATTGAGAAGGCGGATAAAACTTTGCTGGCCG
>CAMDDY010000351.1 GCA_945893125.1 Bordetella parapertussis | reverse complement strand
TTCATATTCGCATCTCGATATGCTGGCGCTTACCGCTGCGGCAGGTTTGAAGATGGTGCATCTGCCGTCAAAAGGCGCGGGCGAAACGCTGACCGCGCTGATGCGCGGCGACGTGCATATCACCAATTCCAACGTCGCTTCCAACATCGGCGCGATACGCGCCGGGCAAATCAAGGCGTATGCCGTCACCTCGCAAAGCCGCATTTCGGAATTGCCGGATGTGCCTACGCTCACGGAAGCGGGGTTCCCGGGCATCGGCAGCCTGAATTGGAACGGCTTGTTCGTGCCGGCCGCGACCCCGCGCGCGATCATTGAGCGCATTTTCAAAGAGACGGTCGCGGTGATGGGTGACGCGGAAATGAAAGACTTCCTGGCCAAGCGGCTGATCCCGCTGGCGTTGTCGGAATCGCCCGCGGCATTCACGGCCTATGTGCAGGCCGAGGCGAGGCGCTGGGATAAAATCATTCGCGACAACAAGGTCGCCGTCGAATAGACGCCGGCGCCCCAGCCGACGCTACTTGCCGCCGCGCTGCTTGTATTCGGCGATTTTTTTCGCCAGGTCTTCGCGTTCTTCACACACGCCGCGGCAATGCCTTTTCAGGGCGGCGAGGTGTTCTTCGGCCTTGGGCAGATTTTTCGCCATCAGGTACGCCTCGCCGATGTACTCGTGCGCGCCCAGATGCCGCGGATCGATTTGCAACGCGCGCTGGTAGTGTTTAAACGCCGGTTCGAGTTGTCCGGCGTTGCGATACGCAAACCCCAGCGAGTTGTGAATGTCGGCATTGTTCGGAATGCGCTGATCCGCGGCGTTGTACCATTTGATGGCAGTGGCCCAATCCTTGGCATCCGCGGCTCGCCGGCCTTGCGCGTAGTCAGGACTCTTGGCCATCAGCAGTGCCACGGGATCGGGGTCGTCGGCCGCCCATGTCGGCATGAACACGGTTGAGGCAAGGGCGATGAACGCCAGCGTGACCATTTTTTTAAGCATTTGCATGAGGCATCTCCTGTTGTCGTAGGGTGAATGAAAGGCGTGATGCGCGCGGGTTTGCCGTGCAAGTAGGCCTGCCGCCGTCATCGACGGCATGGATATTTTTACCCACATGCCGTATAGCCTATATCATATTGAAAACGAAGCCTATCAACCGGTTCAGCAGGAATGAATTGTCATGCAACAGCTCAAAATCCCCGCCGTGTTCATGCGCGGCGGCACCAGCAAGGCGATTGTGTTTCACCGCCGGGATTTGCCCGCCGATCCGGCGCGGTGGGAAGACATTTTCCTCTCCGCCATCGGCAGCCCCGACCCCTACGCGCGCCAACTCGACGGCATGGGCGGCGGGGTGACGTCGCTATCCAAGGTGTGCGTGGTGGGGCCGCCGTCGCGCGCGGATGCCGATATTGATTACACCTTCGCGCAGGTGCCGGTGCGCGAGCAGTGCGTTGAATATTCCACCAACTGCGGCAACATGAGTTCGGCGATGGGGCCGTTTGCGGTGGACGAAGGTCTGGTCAAAGTGTCGGGCCATGAAGCGCTGGTGCGTATCCATAACACCAATACAAAAAAAATCATCCATGCCTATTTTTCACTGGACGACGGCAAGGCGGCGGTGGATGGCGACGTGGCCATCCCCGGTGTTTCGGGCACCGGCGCGCCGGTGCGGCTGGAGTTTTTGTCGCCGGGCGGCGCCACCACCGGCAAGCTGCTGCCCACCGGCAACGTGCGCGACACGCTGGATGTGCCGGGCGTGGGCAAGATCGAAGTGTCGATGGTGGATGCCGCCAATTCGTGCGTGTTCGTGCGCGCGAGCGACGTGGGATTGAGCGGTATTGAACTACCGGATGCGCTCGAAGCCAACCTGGATGTGATGAAAAAGCTCGCCGCGATTCGTACTGCGGCGTGTGTGGCGATGGGTATTGCGCGTGATGTCACTGAAGCAGCGGGCAAGCTATCCAATCCGGCCATCGGCTTTGTCGCGCCGCCGGTGGATGCCCGGCTGTTGTCGGGCGAGCCGATCAGCGCCGGCAGCGTGGACCTTACCGCGCGCATGATCGCGCGCGGGCAGGTGCATCGCGCGCTGCCGCTGACGCGCTCGCTGTGCATGGCGGTCGCCGCGCGCATCGCGGGCACGGTGGTGCATGAGGCCACGCGGCCCGCGGCCGATCCGGATGTGGAAATTCGCATCGGCATGCCGTCTGGAATTCTGCTGGCCGCCGCCACCGTGCGGCTACAGAATGGCGCATGGATAGCGGAGCGCGGCGCTTTTTTGCGCACGCAGCGGCGTTTGTTTGAAGGGCGCGTGCTGGTGCGCGGTTCGCGCGTGTCATCCATCTCGTAAGTCACGTAAAGGAAATCTCATGCAACAACGCCGCATACCCGCCGTGTTCATGCGCGGCGGCACCGCCAACGCCGTGGTGTTTCATCAAAAAGATCTGCCCGCGGATCGCCGCCTGTGGGACGATATTTTTCTCGCCGCCATCGGCAGCCCCGATCCGTATGGGCGCCAGCTCGACGGCATGGGCGGCGGTTTTACGGCGGTGTCGAAAGTGTGCGTCATCGGCCCGCCGACACGGCCTGACGCGGACATCGACTACATCTTTGCGCAGATTCCGGTGAAAGAGCAGCGCGTCGAGTACGCCGCCAACTGCGGCAACATGAGCGCGGCGATGGGGCCGTTTGCCGTTGACGAAGGCCTGGTGCAAATGTCAGACCCGAATGGCGAAGCGCTGGTGCGTATCCACAACACCAACACGAAAAAAATTATCCACGCGCGGTTTCCACTGGTGAACGGCTGCGCGGCGGTGGAAGGCGCGCTCGAAATCCCCGGCATCGCGGGCACGGGTGCGCCGGTACGGCTGGATTTTATTTTGCCCGGCGGCGCCGCCACCGGCAAGCTGTTGCCGACGGGCCATTTGCGCGACACACTCGATGTGCCGGGTGTCGGCACGATTGAAGTGTCGATGATCGATGCGGCGAATCCCTGCGCGTTCATACGCGCGCGCGATGTCGGTTTGAGCGGCACCGAGCCGCCCGTCGAGGTGGAAGCCAACACGGCGGTGATGCAAAAATTCGCAGCGATACGCTGCGCGGCATCGGTGGCGATGGGCATCACGCGCGATGCGAATGAGGCCGCCACGCGCCTGACCAATCCCGCCATCGGCTATGTGTCGCCGCCCCAGGATTGCGGCTTAAGTTCCGGCGGCGCGCTGCGCGCCGATCAAATCGACATCACCGGGCGCATGATCGCGCGCGGGCAGGCGCATCGCGACATGCCGCTCACGCGCGCGCTGTGCATGGCGGTGGCCGCGCGCATCAGCGGTACCGTGGTGCATGAAATGACGCGCGCAACCGATAATCCGGATGCCGAGTTGCGCATCGGTATGCCGGCGGGTGTGATCACGGCGGCGGCCGAGGTGCGGCTGAAAGACGGTGCGTGGGTGGCCGAGCGTGGTTCATTCCTGCGCACGCAGCGGCGCTTGTTTTAAGGCAGCGTGCTGTTGCGCGCTTCGTTGGGAGCTCACTCAGCGTGATTAATCGTAAGCATATGTTTTTATTGAGGATTTTTTAATGGCAACAGCAGCAACTCGCGGCGTGCGATTGAGCGCCGCACAACTTGAGGCGTTCATCGCGGCGGCGTTCGTCACCGTCGGCATTTCCAAAATCGAAGCGCAAACCATCGCGCAACTGATGGCGCGCGCCGACGTGAACGGCTCCGAAGGCCACGGCATTTTTCGCTTGCCGCAATACATTCGCCGCATCAAGGGTGGCGCTGTCAACGTCAAGCCGGATATACGTATCGAACGCGAAGCGGCGGGCATGGCGCTGGTCAACGGCGATAACGGCATGGGCCATCTGGTGATGAAATTCGCCACTGAAAAAGCGATTGAGAAAGCGAAGACGGCAGGTGTGGCGTGGGTGGGTACCAAGTGGAGCAATCACGCGGGGCCGGCGTCGCTGTATGCCAGCATGCCGGTGGCGCACAACATGATCGGCTTGTATCTCGCGGTGGGCAACGCCAACCACCTGCCGGCGTGGGGCGGACTCGACATGCTGCTCTCCACCAACCCGATTGCGATTGCGATGCCGGGTGAGAGCGAAGCGCCGGTGGTGCTGGATATGGCGACCACGGTGGCGGCCTACGGCAAAGTCAAAACCAAGGCGCAACGCGGCGAAATGATGCCCGAAGGCTGGATGATGGATCGGCAGGGCAAGCCGCTCACCGACCCGAAACGAGCCAACGAAGGATTTTTGTTACCGATTGGCGGTTACAAAGGCTATGGCCTGGCGCTGATGTTCGGCCTGCTTGCCGGCACGTTAAATGGTGCTGCGATGGGCCGCGATGTCGTCGATTTCAACGCCGACGATACGACGCCCACCAACACCGGGCATTGCATCGTGGCGATTAACATCGAAGCGTTTCAGCCTGTCGCTGAATTCAAAAAGAGCGTCGATGCGCTGGTGCGCGATTTGCGCAATTCCGAACGCCTGCCCGGCGTGGATCGAATTCATATCCCCGGCGAAGGCTCGCACAATGCGCGCGCCGATCGGTTGAAAAACGGCGTGCCGATGCCGCCGTCGCTGATGGCGGCGCTGGATACGCTGGCGGGGGAATTGGGGATTGCGCCGTTGGGGAAGTGATGGAAATAGTGTAGGTTGCTTGTTAAGGGGGATGCTTAATGGACGACGTTCGATTCAAACGCCGCGTAGCCTGGCTGGCCGTGGTCATCGTAGCGCCCCTTGCCTATCTGCTGCTTTTGCACGCGCCGATTCCGCAGGACAAGGGCTATCACTTCTTCGCTGATGTGCGCACCTGCCTCGGCATCCAGAATTTCGGCAACGTCGCGTCGAACCTGGCGTTTCTGCTGGTGGGCGCTATCGGCGCGCTGTGGTGCGCGCGCAATCTCAACACCGGCGCGCGATTATCGTGGATGGTTTTTTTCGCCGGCGTGGCGCTGGTGTTTGCCGGCTCCGGCTACTATCACGGCACGCCCAACGACGACACGCTGGTGTGGGACCGCTTGCCGATGACGCTGGCTTTCATGGGCCTTTTCGCCGCGCTGGTGAGCGAACATCTGGGCGCGCAGTTCGAGCGCCCGGTGCTGATCCCCGCGCTCATCATTGGCGTCGCCAGCGTATTCTGGTGGCGCTATACCGACGACCTGCGGGTTTACGTCTGGGTGCAGGGTGCGCCGCTCTTGGCGATTCCGTTTATTCTGGCGATGTTTCAGGGCCGCTACTCGCATCGCGGTTATCTGCTGTATGGCCTTGCGTTTTACGCGGCTGCCAAGGTGGCGGAATACTACGACCGCGAAACCTTTGGTCTCACGTCGCAGTTCATCAGCGGCCATTCGGTGAAGCATCTGCTGGCGGCGGGCGCGCCGCTATTTTTGTTGCTGATGTTGCAGCGGCGGCGCGAGGTGCCCGCGTAACGGAGCGCCGCGCTTTCATTGTGATGGGTTTCACCCATCCTACCGAAGCGTCCGTAGGATGGGTGAAACCCATCACAAGGTAAATGTATTGACCCGGGCGTTTTCGTTTGTCTGAAAGTAACCCGCGGTTC
>CAMDDY010000350.1 GCA_945893125.1 Bordetella parapertussis | reverse complement strand
GACAGCATTTGTGACGACCCAGATCGACATTAATTGTTTGTTTTTAAAGGGAAATTAATTTTATGTCCAAGGCGGGCAGGCATCATTTGGTCACTCAAGCGGTCACAAAAGTGAGTACCCGCTTAGTTTGACACAGGGTACTGATTTCAAATAGAATTCGCGGTTCCCTTGGTCCGGGTAAGTCTGGCCACCGCTGGGCAAACTAGCAGAATGAAAAGAAACAGGAATTACGATGAAAACTTTTAACGCCAAAGCAGAAACCGTGCAGCACGACTGGATTATCGTTGATGCCAGCGACAAAGTACTGGGAAGGCTGGCTTCAGCAATCGCGCACCGCTTGCGCGGCAAGCATAAGCCGGAATTCACGCCCCACGTCGACACCGGCGATTATATCGTTGTGGTCAATGTTGATAAGCTGCGCGTCACCGGCAACAAGGCCAAGGACAAGCTGTATCATCGCCACACCGGCTATCCGGGCGGCATTCGCACCACCAATTTCGAGCGCATGCATGCCGATCACCCCGGTCGTGTGCTCGAGAAGGCCGTTAAGGGCATGTTGCCCAAAGGGCCGTTGGGCTATGCGATGCTGAAAAAAATGAAGACTTATGCCGGTGAAACGCATCCGCATACCGCGCAACAACCCAAACAATTGCAGTTTTAATTACGCTTACTTACGTTCTGTTCGTAATAATCGAGGCAAAATCAAATGGCAGTGCAAACCAACTACGGAACCGGTCGCCGCAAGAGCGCGGTAGCACGCGTGTTTTTGAAGCCCGGCAAAGGCGACATCGTCGTCAACGGCAAGCCGGTGGATGTGTTTTTCTCGCGTGAAACCGGTCGCATGATTGTGCGTCAGCCGCTGGTGCTGACTGAAAATCTGGAACGTTTCGATATCCGCGTCAATGTCATCGGTGGTGGCGAGTCCGGCCAAGCCGGTGCGGTGCGCCACGGCATTACCCGCGCCTTGATCGATTTCGATGCCACGCTGAAGCCGCCGCTGAAAAAAGCGGGTTTGGTGACGCGTGATGCACGTGAAGTCGAGCGTAAAAAAGTCGGCCTGCGCAAAGCGCGCCGCCGCAAGCAGTTCTCCAAGCGGTAATCGCGGCGCTAACGCCGTACGCGACAAAGCCGCCTCACAGGGCGGCTTTGTTTTTTGCCGCGCTGTCGTAAGTGAAGCGGCTTTGTCGTTTATGAATCGCCCGTTTGAATCGGCCTGTTAGTGCAAGCAGGGCAGCAATGGAGGCAACCATGACGCAGAAAACCATCAATATCGGCATAGTTGGCGGCACGGGTTATACCGGTGTGGAACTGTTGCGTTTGCTGGCACAGCATCCCAGCGCCAAACTCAGCGCGATCACCTCGCGCTCGGAAGCCGGCATGCCGGTTGCCGACATGTTCCCGAATCTGCGCGGCTGGATCGATCTGAAATTTGTCGAGCCGGCGGCGGCCAAACTGGATCAATGCGACCTGGTTTTTTTCGCCACGCCCAACGGCATCGCGATGAAAGACACTCCAGCGCTGGTCAACGCCGGCGTGCGTGTGATCGATGTGGCCGCGGATTTCCGTATCAAGGACATCGCGGTGTGGGAGCGCTGGTACAACATGAAGCATGCCTGCCCGGATTTGGTGGCCGAGGCGGTGTATGGCTTGCCGGAAGTCAATCGCGCCAAAATCGCCGGTGCGCGCATCGTGGCAAATCCCGGTTGTTATCCGACGGCGGTGCAACTTGGCTTCCTGCCGCTGGTCGAAGCAGGGGTGGTGGATATCAAACATTTGATCGCGGACGCCAAATCGGGCGTGTCCGGCGCGGGGCGCAAAGCCGAGGTGCATACCTTACTGGCCGAAGCGGCTGATAACTTCAAGGCGTATGGCGTGCCGGGGCATCGGCATTTGCCCGAGATCACGCAGGGGTTGACGCAAATGGTAAACGAGGCGGGCAAGGCCGTGAAGCTGATTTTTACCCCGCATCTGACGCCGATGATACGCGGCATACACGCCACGTTATATGCACAACTGACGAAGGAAGTTGATTTGCAGTCGTTGTACGAAAAGCGCTACGCCAACGAGCCGTTCGTCGATGTCATGCCCGCGGGTTCGCATCCCGATACGCGCTCGGTACGCGGCGCAAACGTGTGCCGTATCGCCGTGCATCGACCCCAACAAGATGCTGGCGGAGACACGGTAGTGGTGCTCTCGGTGATCGACAATCTGGTCAAGGGCGCCGCCGGTCAGGCGGTGCAGAACATGAACATCATGTTTGGCTTGCCCGAAACTACGGGGCTGCGGCACGTTGCGCTGCTGCCGTAAAAAAATCCAGGCGGCGGTCGATTGAAAAACTGGCTGCGATGGTTCAGAAACCGCTCCGGTGCAAGCGCGCCGCGCGTGGCGGTGACCGCGCACGTGCCGTGGTACATGCGCTGGGTGGTGATGCTGTGTGTCGGGGCGGCGATTATCGGCGCCAGTTGGGCGACCTATCATTTTGGCAGCGAATTCGCCGGCTTTCGCAAAAGCGAAATCGAAGGTGAAATGAAGCGCTTGAACGAACTCACGGCAAAGCAGGAAGCCGACCTCGCTGAAGCCCGCAAGACGCTGGCGGTATCCGACAGTCAGCGCAAGATCGAAAGCGCGACGTATGCTGATCTTGCCAAGCAGGTCAAATCATTGTCGGTGGAGAACGCTGCGTTGAAGGACGATCTTGCTTTTTTTCAGTCACTGTTGCCGGTGCCGGGCAAGGATGATGCGGTTGCGATCAACCGTTTTAAACTGGAACCCGATGCCATGCCGGGAGAGTTTCGCTATCGCATGTTGCTGGTGCAGGGCGGGCAGCGGCCGGCGGATTTTCAGGGGCACATCCAGTTGGTCATCACTGCCCAGCAGGGCGCGCAAAAAGTCGTGCTGACGCTGCCTGCGGAAAATGATGCCAAATCGCAGCAATATCAGCTCAATTTCAAGTCTTTTCAGCGGGTTGAGGGTGTTTTTCGGGTGGAGGCGGGCACCGTGGTGAAAAACATCCAGGTGCGGGTATACCAAAATGGCGCGCGTACCCCTAAACTCACGCAATCGGTGAACATCTCATAGGGGGCTGGCCATGTTTGGAAAAGACAGCAAGAAACCGCAGAGCCGTATCGATTCATTGATAGGCTTGGGTACCGAGATCGAAGGCAACATCAGTTTTACCGGCGGCCTGCGTGTTGACGGCCAAGTGCGCGGCAACATTACGTCGACAGGCGATCAACCCGGCATGCTGGTGATTTCCGAGCATGCCGAGGTCGAGGGGGAGATTCGCGTGCATCACGTGATGGTCAACGGTAAGGTGAAAGGCCCGATTTACGCCGATCAGACGCTGGAGCTCCAACCCAAGGCCAGTGTGACGGGTGATGTGCATTATCAAAAGCTGGAAATGCAAATGGGCGCGGTGGTGCAAGGCCGGCTGGTGTATGGGGTGGATAGCCAGTCTGACAAAGTGGTTAAATTTAAATCCGCAGCTTCCGAGTGACACCGGCTTGTATTTGCATTAGAGTCGCCTCATATCAGTAAGTAGTTGTAAAAAAGAGGATTTTTATGAATGCTGTTGCCGAACGAATGCCTGATCCGCTGGTCTTTACCGACAACGCGGCCAACAAGGTGAAGAGCCTTATCGAGGAAGAAGGCAATCCCGATCTCAAGCTGCGCGTGTTCGTGTCGGGCGGCGGCTGCTCGGGCTTCCAGTATGGATTCACGTTTGAAGAAGCGGTCAGCGACGACGACACATCACTGAACAAAGGCGGCGTGACGCTGCTGGTCGATCCGATGAGCCTGCAATATCTGCTGGGCGCGGAAATCGATTATCAGGAAAACGTCGAAGGCGCGCAGTTTGTGATCAAGAATCCCAACGCCACCTCAACCTGCGGCTGCGGCTCGTCGTTCTCCGCGTAGTTATGAACGCGGCATGACGTTATAAAAAAAGCGGCGTGAGCCGCTTTTTTTATGCGCGTGCCGCTGCGGTCATGCCGGATAAATCGCACCCAGCACGCGTGCGCTCTTGGCGCCCGTGACGCCCGGCACGTTACCAGGCTCACGCAGCAACGTCTGACGCGCGAGCCACGCGAAGGCGAGCGCCTCCACCCAATCGGCATCCACCCCTATCGTGCTGGTATTCGCAACGCGCAGGTTCGGCCTCAGTGCTGACAGCCGCCTCGCCAGCCGCGCCATCAGCGCGCCGTTATGCGCGCCGCCGCCGCAGACATAGACTGCTTGCACGCCGTCGCAATATTTTTCTATTCCCTGCGCGATGCTGTCCGCTGTCAGCGCCAGCAACGTGGCTTGCACGTCTGCCGCGGTTTCATTGCCGGCTAACGCGCGGCGTACCCACGCCAGATTGAAGCAATCGCGCCCGGTGCTTTTGGGCGGCGCAGATGCGAAGTATTCATGGTTCAGCAACGCGCCGAGCAATGCGGGAATAACGGCGCCGGTGGCCGCCCATGCGCCGTTGTCGTCATACGCGCGACCGAGGTTCGCCGCTATCCATTCATCCATCAGTGCGTTGCCGGGACCACAATCGAAGCCAGCGGCGATGCCGCCCGGCGGCAGATGGGTGATGTTGGCGATGCCGCCGATGTTGACCACGGCGCGATGCTCGGTTGCCGAGCCGAACGCCCGCAGATGAAACGCAGGCACCAGCGGCGCGCCTTGTCCGCCGGCGGCAATATCACGGCTGCGAAAATCGTTGATGACCGTGATGCCGGTGAGTTCCGCCAGCAGCGCGGCATTCACCAATTGCGTGGTGTAACCCGCATCGGGCCGGTGACGTACGGTTTGGCCATGACAGCCGATCGCCGTGATGTCGCGCGCGGCCAGTCCCGCTTGCGCCAGCAGCGTGCGAATCGCAGCCGCGTACGCGTGAGCGAGCTGATTGGCGGCTACGGCCGCGCGATGCAATTCATCATGCCCCGGCGTGTTTAATGCCAGCAGGGCGTCGCGCAGCAGGGGTTGAAACGGCTGATAGTGGCTATGCACCAGCGCCGGCGAGCCATCGCTTTGATCAAAGCGCGCGATAACCGCGTCAATGCCGTCGAGGCTGGTACCGGACATCAGCCCGATGAACGTGCCGGGCACGCGGGGGCCTACTCGAACGTAGCGAGTGTCGCGCCGCGCAGGGTGGCCATGGTGCGCGCGTGCGGCGCCGCGGCTTGTAGGAATTGCGGCTTGTGTTCCGGCGCGATGGGGAACGCGACCGGCACCGCCACCGACAGCGGATCGCGATGCACATTGTCCACGCGGAATTCGTAATGCACGTGCGGGCCGGTGGTGAGTCCGGTCATGCCGACCGCGCCGATGACATCGCCCTGCTGCACGTGCGCACCCTTGCGGATGTTGGGTGCGAATCCCGCCATATGCGCATACAGCGTGGTGAATTTCGACTGGTGGCGCAGAATCACCACGTTGCCGTAACCGCCCTGCACGCCGGCAAACTCCACGATGCCGTCGGCGGTGGCCTTGATACGCGCACCCATCGGCGCGGCGAAATCAACACCCGTGTGCGCGCGCCAGGTTTGCAGAATCGGGTGATAACGCGCGGCGGTAAAGCCCGAG
>CAMDDY010000349.1 GCA_945893125.1 Bordetella parapertussis | reverse complement strand
TAGACGGCTTCGGGCTGATGACACAGATGACGATACGGACGCACATCAAAAAGCGGCAGCACCAGCAGCATTTCCGCGCCCGCCTGTTTGGCGATCTGCCCCTCATGCACCAGCCCCGCCATTGAGCCGCTGGCAATGCCCGCCACCAGCTTCACGCCCTTGGGCATGACTTTTTTCGCGGCGGCGACGATGCCGATGCGCTCTTCAGACGTGAGCGTCAGCACTTCGCCCGCGTGGCCGCTCACTGCGATGCCGTAGAGTCCCTTGGCCGACGCCACGCGCGCGACATGGTGCTCGAAGCTTTTGTAATCGATGCTGCCGTCGGCCTTGAACGGCGTGACGACAGCGGATATCAGGCCGCGAATTTCTTTGTGATCCATGAGCATTCCTTCAAAAAAAGTAACCGTAGGATGGGTACTGGCCCATGGCCGTAACCCATCACAAACACGGCAACGCTAACCTCGGTGGTGATGGGTTGCGCTACGCTTCACCCATCCTACATAATCCGCCGTTGTCCGCAAACAGAGAAGAGCTTGTATTTAAGCATCCTCGCCATAAAACATGCGCCGGTAGGTAATATTAACCACGTTACGCGAGATGCGCACGTCGAGCACCATCGGCCCCTCGCCTTGCAGAAATTCGGCGATGCCCGCGCTTAACTCATCCAGTGTGCGCACCACGTGGCCCCGGCAGCCAAAACCACGCGCCACCGCGCCGAAATCCGGCGAGCGCACGCCTGCAAGGTTGGCATCAAAGCCCGACGCTTTTAACTTGTGATACTCAGCACCGAGCCCTTCGTCGTTCAACACAATAAACAGCAGCTTCAAGCCGAGCCGCGACGCGGTATCGAGTTCCTGGATATTTTGCATCGCGCCGCCGTCGCCCTCGATCAGCGCAAACGGTTGGTCATCGCCCCGCGCCACCGCCATGCCGATGGCCGTGGGCAGTGTTTGTCCGATGCTGCCGAAGCCGTTGACGAAGGCGTTCAGCACACGCGGCTTTTTCATGATCATCACGGGGAACGCGAACGAGTGGCCCACGCCGATCGCAACACCCACATCGGACGGCAATTGTTCATCAATCACGCGTGACGCCTCACGCGGATCCACCGTGCCGGCTTCGATTTCATATTCCGCTGGATCACGATCCGCGTTGAGCAGAATTTTCTTGATTGCCGAAGTTCTAAAATTCTCTTTAAAAACAATGCCTTGCGATAGAGCGCCATTGATAGCCTGCACTGTCACCAACGCATCGCCCTGCACATAACAATCCGCCACGCGGTCGTTACCCATCACCACCACAGGCTCGCTGTTGATATGCACGATACGCGCGCGCGGATACAACAAGCCGCCTTCAATCGTGTGCGGATTCAAACTCGCGCCCACCGCGATCACGCAATCGGCTTCTTCAAATAATGCCATCACCGCGCGCGTGGAGAACATGCCGGAGATGCCGGCGTGAAAGTCACCACTCAACGCACCCTTCGCCACGAGTGAAGTCGCCGTCAGCGCACCGATGCGTTGCGCCAACCGCTCGCACACTTCAACCGCACCCGATTGCACCGCGCCCTCGCCGATAACCACCACCGGCTTTTTGCTCGCCGCGATGATCTTCACCGCCTGCGCCAGTTGTTCCTCCGCGGGGCGGATACGCTGCTGGCCGCTGAACAGCGTAGGCGACGGCTGATAATCATCGCCGTCACTGTCGATGCTCATCTCCTGCACGTTCATCGGATAGGCCAGCACCACCGGTCGCCGCTGCGTGCGCGCCTGATGAAACGCCTGCCGCACCGCGTCTTCGGCGAACGCGGGCGACAGCACCTCAATGTAGCCGGCGCCGGTGGCGCTGACCAGCCGTTCCTGATTCAGCGACTGGTTTTGCCACTCGTTGTTGAAATGCGTGCGGCTGGTGTAAACCACAATGGGCACACGCGCCTTGCTCGATGCCACCAGCGAGGTGGTCATGCGCGTGATGCCGGGGCCGTGGGTGACGTTGCACACGCCGACCTTGCCGGTGGCGCGCGCCCAGCCTTCGGCCATCGACAGCGCAGCACCTTCGTCGCGCACGTCGATCATGCGCACGCCGGGCTTTGCCGACATGGCGGCGGCCCACGACATATTGCCGTCGCCCATCAGACCAAAGATGGTGGTGGCGCCTTCTTTGACGAAGGCGTTGGCTACGGCTTGGTAGACTTTCATTCTTCAGACTTTTTAGCCACAGAGGACACAGAGTTCACAGAGATATCTGCGGTTGCGGGATTTCTCTGTGTTCTCTGTGCCCTCTGTGGCAAAAGACGTCTTTGACGTTAGAAGCTCGGCGAAATCCCCAATAACTTGCCCGCCGTTTCCCCCAGCATCATGCGCTTTTGCGCATCATTGAAATGCGGGCAATTCAAGATGTGGTTCACCGAATCAGCTTGCCACGGAATCGGATGATCGGTGCCGATCACCAGCTTTTCCACGCCAACTTCATGCGCGAGATGGCGCAGCGCTTCGTCGGTGAATATCAGCGTGTCGTAGTACATGTCGCGCATGTATTCGGTGGGGGTTTTCTTGAGTTTGACGCCGGTATCCATTTCGGGCGCGACGCGCAGGCTATTGTCCGAACGCGGCGCGTATTGCGGCAGGAACCCGCCGCCGTGCGCGGAACAGATTTTAAGTCCCGGAAATTTATCCAGCGTGCCTTCAAAGATAATGTGCGACAACGCGATCGTGGTGTCCAGTGGATTGCCGATGGTGTTGGCGAGCCAGCCGTTGCCCTTCAATCGATGGGCCAGCTCAGGCGTGCCCTGCGGATGGATGAATAGCAGAATGCCGAGTTCCTCGGCCTTGCGCCACACCGCATCAAATTTGGCATTGGCAAATTCGTCGCCGGCCACGCTGCCGCCAATGGCAGCACCCCGAAGCCCAAGTTTTTTGACGGCATGCTCAAGCTGCTGCACCGCGACATCGGGTGCCTGCAGCGTCAGCGAAGCAAATCCGACAAAACGATCCGGATGCGCCGCGCACAACTCCGCCAGCGTTTCGTTGTTGATTTTGCAGATTTCAACCGCCAGATCACGCTCGGCCTTATACCAGTGCGGGTTGATGCTGATCGCCTCGACATCGATGCCCTGCTCGTCCATTTCACCAATACGGCGCAAGCCAACGTCGCCCAAACCCGGCCCGCGTTCCTTCATGTGATCCTTGCCTTGCAGTTCCAGCGCCTTCGGGATCACACAGTGTGCATGCACGTCGATGGTTTTCACGCGTTTGCCAGCCACGATCACCTGACGGCGGCGACCGCCAGCCGGTTGCGCGGCCGCTTCGTAGGTGGCGGTGAGTACGTTATTTTGACAGTCGCAGAACTGCAAATCACCGTCGTATGAATGGGTATGGTCGTGCATGGAATACTCCTGATGAGTTGTGATTATTGAAAAAAACTTTTCGACGCGGATTTACGCAGATGAACGAAGATAAACGCAGATTTTCCGCGGTTAATCTGCGTTCATCTGCGTCAAAGTTGTTGACGTTGATTATCTCATGCCGCCTCATTCCGCCAACCGCATTTTGGCTTTGCGTATCACCCCCGTCCATTTTTCCGATTCAGCCTTCAGAAACGCAGCGAACTCTTGCGGCGTGCCGGCGACAATTTCCGCCGCCTCATTCGACAGCCGCGCGCTGACTTCCTTCGAGCGCAGCGCCTTGACCGTGCCTTCGTGCAACGCGCGCAGCACCGGCGTAGGCGTGGCGGCGGGCACCATCATGCCGTACCAACCGCTCACCGCGTAACCCGGCAAGCCCGCCTCGGCCACGGTGGGGATGTCGGGCACGGCGTTGGATCGCTTGGCGCTGGTGACCGCCAGCGCGCGCAGCCGCCCCGCTTTAATCATCTGTGCGCCCGCGAGAAAATTATTCAGGAAAATCGGCACCTGCCCCGACAGCAAATCGGTCATCGCTTGCCCCGCGCCTTTGTACGGCACGTGTATCACGTCGATGCCCGCCATGTTTTTGAACAACTCCATGCCCAGATGCGGGCCGCTGCCGTTGCCCGATGAAGCATACGTCAACTGGCCGGGGCGTGCTTTGGCAAACGCGATGAAGTCCTTCACCGTTTTCACCGGCAGCGACGGATGCACGGTAATCACAAACGGATACTCCGCCAGCACCGTCACCGGCGCGTGATCGTCGGGGCCATACGGCAGCTTGGCATACAGCGCCGGATTGATCACATGCGTGGCCAGCGTAATCAACGCGGTGTATCCATCCGGCGCGGCTTTCGCCACCGCGTCGGAACCGATAATGCCGTTGGCGCCGGGCCGGTTATCGACCAGCACGGGCTGCCCCATCACTTCGGTCATTTTCTGCGCCAACGTGCGTGCGATCACGTCCGTGCCGCCGCCGGGTGGGTATGGCACGATGATGCGGATGGGTTTGGCGGGGTAGGTTTGCGCTGAGGCAACACCCACAAACATCCCACTCAGAAGCGCAACGAAGAATTTCATAATTACCCAATAAATACAATTACTTACAATGAAACCGTAGGATGGGTGAAGCGCAGCGTAACCCATCACGGCCGCACGTCAACTGCCGATGGGTTGCGCTGCGCTCCACCCATCCTACGAAATGGCATGCCGCCGCACAAACGTAAGCAACGCCTGCGCGCAAACATCGGGGTCTGTCGCCGCCGCATGAAACGAATCGCCGGGCAACACCACCAACTCCGAGTGCGGCACCTGCTCCTGCCACGCGCGCGTTTCGGCCACCGACGCGAGGCCGCTTTCCTGCGTGGTGATGACGAGCATCGGGCATCTAAGCTTCGCCACGTCCGCGCTGATATCCGAAAAATTTATCGTGCCAGCGAATCCCGCTTCTGTATCAACGGAAGTGCGGCCCATGTATTGGATCCACCACTCGATGCCCTCTTTGGGAAACGCCGTGCCCAGCCGCGAACTCATGCTGCGCCGCGCCCAGTGTTCAATGCCCTGCTCCAGCACTTCTTTCACTCGCGTCGCGCGAGTCGCGGCATCCGCGCGCACCGGCGGCGGCGAGCCTACAACGGTCAGCGTATGCACGCGATCCGGGTGCCGCGCCGCGAATGCGCGCCCGATCACGCCGCCGATTTTTGCGCCGACCAGATGAAATTTTTGGATGCCCAGGTGATCCATCAACTTGAGGTAATCGTTAATCACCACGTCGAGCGTCCACGGAAACTCGCGCGCCATCGGCGTTGAACTGCCAAAGCCGCGCATGTCCGGGCGCACCACGCGATAGTGCCGCGCCAGATGCGGCACCCAACCGTACCACGCCTGATGGCTTTCGTTGTTGCCGTGGCACAGCAAGATGGTTTCGGGCTTCGCCCACGGGTCGGTGAAATCATCGACCGTGTAGAAGAGGTCGGTTCCGGGGGAGACTTGCAACGTGGACATACTGCGTTCCTATATGTGGATACGATGGGCGTGCATGTTACCGCAACACGCCGCAGTGCTATCGCCAAATCCTGCTATGCTTTTCCCACAACACAAAACCACAAGGGAACCCCCATGCCAAAAATGACCGGACACCGTTATTTCGCCGAAGCCATGACGGGCTACGGCGTATCG
>CAMDDY010000348.1 GCA_945893125.1 Bordetella parapertussis | reverse complement strand
ATAACGCACGTAATTATTGGCTTCCGCGAGCGTGGCAAACGTGGGCGCCTTGCCGACATATTTGCCGATGCGCTCCAGCGACGCCTTGGGAATCAGCGTGCCGACATCGTTCAGCACCAACTTGCGCACGGGGTTACTCGGCAAGCTTGCGAGCAGCATGCCGATCATGCCGCCCATTGAGGTGCCGACCCAGCGAATTTCTCTTGGGCCATCGGCGGTGAGCCGCGCCAGCAGCGTGTTGATATCAGCGAGATACTGCGGCAGGCCGTAGTGTTGTTTGTCGGCGAGCCATTCGCTTTTCCCGCGCCCGACGATGTCGGGGCAGACCACGCGGAAGTCTTGTTCCAGGGTTTGCGCCAGCGCATCAAAATCGCGGCAGTTGCGCGTGAGGCCGTGTACGCAGACCACAATGCGCGGGTTCGCGCGCTGACCCCACTCGGTGTAGTGCATCTGATGCAAGCCGGAAGGGCTCAGACACTGAACGAAATGTTCTTGCATGGTGTTTTAAGAGGAGCAACTGACGGAGATATTTTTCGCCCAATCGGGCGGCGGCGCGGCGTAGGCCTCGAAGGCGGGCTGTTCGTTGAACGGGTGTTGCAGCAGTGAGAGCAGGCGGTCGATTTCGGAAAAATCCTTGTGGTGCTCGGCCTTTTCGATGGCTACTTGCGCGAGGTGATTGCGCAGCACGTATTTCGGGTTGACCGCGTTCATGCGCGCGCGGCGTTCAATGTCGTTGCTGGATTCCGCCGCCAGCCGCGAAGCATAGCGCGCAGCCCACGCGTCGAAGGCGGCGCGGTTTACCATCAGATCACGCGCCGTATTGGGGGTGTTGCTCAGCGCGCGGAAAAACAGCGTGTAATCCGTGCCGTGTTCAGCCAGCAGCGCGAGTAAATCGCTAACCAGCGTGTCGTCGCCTTCCATAGATTGCGCAAGACCGAGTTTCGCGCGCATCAACGCGGCATGTGTTTCCAGGAACGCGCCTTCGTAACGCGCCAATGCCGCGTTGCATTTTTCGGCATCGATCAACGGCGTCAACGCCTGCGCCAGCCGCGAGCAATTCCACAGACCGATATACGGCTGATTTTCATAAGCATAGCGGCCCTGATCGTCCGAGTGATTGCAGATGTGGCCAGGGTTGAACGCTTCCATAAAGCCGAACGGGCCGTAGTCGAGCGTGAGTCCCAAAATCGACATATTGTCAGTATTCATCACGCCGTGGCAAAAGCCCACCGCCTGCCATCGCGCGATCAGCCGTGCGGTGCGCTCGACCACTTCGATGAGGAATTGTTCGTGGCTGTCCGGCGCGCCAAAATACGCCGGGAAATGTTCCTCGATGACGTGATCGGCAAGTTGTTTGAGAAGTTCATGTTGTTGCCGCGCGTAGAACACTTCAAACGAGCCGAAGCGCACGTGCGACGGCGCGAGCCGCAACAACACCGCAGCAGTTTCGGGCGTTTCGCGATATACGGGTTGGTCCGCGCCCGCGATGCCGAGTGCGCGTGTGGTGGGGATGCCCAGCGCGTGCATGGCTTCCGAACACAGGTATTCGCGGATGGTTGAGCGCAATACCGCGCGTCCGTCGGCGGTGCGCGAGAACGGTGTTTCGCCCGCGCCCTTGAGTTGCAGCGTCCAGCGCTCGCGTTTGGTGTTGACGATTTCACCGAGCAGAATTGCGCGTCCGTCGCCGAGTTGCGGCACAAAGCTGCCGAACTGATGGCCGGCGTAGAGCATCGCCAGCGGCTCGGCGCCCGGCGGCACGAGGTTGCCCGCCAGCAGGTTCAGAAAACGTTCGCTGCGCGTTTCAGCGGCATCAAGGTCGAGCAGCGCAGCGGCGTCGTTGCTCACGCTGACCAGATACGGTGCGGCGAGCGGCGTGGGATCGATGCGGCGATAAAACGCCGGCGGCAAGCGCGCAAAGCGATTATCGAAGCGGTTATCAAAAACAGGCGAAGCGGTCTGCATGATGCGGATTATAGGCCGGAGTTACAGCGATGCTAATATTCCAGCCATTCTGCGTAAAACGATCAGGAGACATTGTGGCCCAAATCCATTTGGGCGAATTGGTACAATCTTCCCGGCATTGACAAAAATGCGTTTCTCGACTGGCTGCATGGCAAATACATGCCGAAGATACTCGGCAATCCGGGTGTGTTGTGGGCGGCGCATTACAAGGTCGAGCAAAAGCCGACCACGCATCGCATTACCTGCACGCCGGATCCGAAGGTGGGCAAGGGCAACGATTACATCTTGCTGTTCGGCGGCGAAAGCACACATGCGTTCTCGCGGGATGCGCTGTCGTTCGTGCGCGGCACGACCGATCGTTGGACGGTGCAGTTGTCCGCCGAAGACAAAAAAATGCTCGGTCTGCGCACCGATGTGCGGGTGAGTATCATGACCGAAGAAGCGCGTGTGCAGGGGCCGGAGTGCGGCCAACGCGAAGGGCGGCGGATGCCAGCGCAGTGCATTCAGATGGGCAGCTTCAACGGCCCCACACCGGAGATCGAGGAAGAATTACTCGCGTGGTACGCCGATTGGCGCATGGCGTCGATGGCGAAAATGCCCGGTTGCCTGGGCATGCGCAAACTCTCTGGCACCGTGGGCTGGAATAAACACGGCGTGATCTACGAATTTTTGTCAACGGCGGCGCGCGCCGCCGCAGTGGCTCAAGTGCCGGTGCTTTATCCCGAAATGGAAGCGTGGACCAATACCAGCGACCAGCGTGCCGAAACTGGTGCATGCGTTCGGTTCGCCGCACGTGGCGGAACGGATTTTTGTGCTGGAAAAGTGACGTAGGTGGAAGGTGTGAGGCGTGAGGTGCGAACCGTGGTTTTGTAGGTTGGGCTGTCAAGCCCAACACAACTGCCGCGAAAGCCGAAGGCATTACCGCGTCGTTGCCACGTATTGGTCATCGCCCTGATGTTCGCGCTCGAATTTGAGGAATTCAAAGTAACCGCACTTGGTGCCGTACGGATAAGTGCGGCACGGATGCGGGCGCGCTTCATACACCGAACAGCGGCGGTGTTCGCTGTTAAAAAATATGCAGGCCGAGGTGAATGATTCGTCGGCGTGGTGGCGCAGCACCACTTTGCCGTCATCCACCTTGGTGTAGCGTTTTTCGGCGGCCTCGGGTGTGACGTTCAGATGTTTGGCCAGACGCTTGATGTCGTGCTGCGACACTTCGATGTGATCGTAGGTGCAGCAATAGCCGGGGCATTTGCTGCAATCGTATTGGTTTTTCATGAGATTCCTTTGTTGATCTGGAGCAGATTATCCGCTTGATTTTGCGTTACGTCGTCCCGCTGCGTTATCCATGAGGTAAGTGCCGAGCGCGGCCCAGTCGCGTTCGCCGTAGCCCGCCGCGATGGCGGCGAGATGCTGCGTGCGCAACAGTTGCGCCGTGGGCATGGACACGCCGAGGTCGGTGGCGGTTTGCAGCGCGAGTTCGACATCTTTCAGGCCGAGTGTCAGCGGGAACGTCGGCTGCGACGGATTCGCGAGCATCAATCCGCCGTAGCTCTTGAAAGCGGGCGCGTTCAGGTTGGTGCTGGTGATGATATCGAAAAACACTTGCGGTTCGACGCCGGCTTTTTCCACCAGCGAAAACGCCTCGCCGAGACTTTCGATAATCGTTGCCAGCAGAAAATTACGCGCCGCTTTTACCGCGTTGGCTTTGGGCGCTTCGGCTGCCACGTTGAACCAACGCCGGCCCAGCACCTTGAACAACGGCTCGCAGCGCGCGATCGCGGACGGCGCGCCCGCCGCGATGATGTCGAGCTCGCCGCGCGCGGCAAATTCCGGCCGGCCGAACACCGGCGCCGACACATACGGCGAACCATGCCGGTGGTGCAATGCATCCAGTTGTTGCCCCATGCGCAGACTGACCGACGCCATATTGAGGTGCAGCGTTTCCGCCGGCAGTTGCTGCAACAGAGCGGAGGCGATCCACACGTTTTCGACCGACGCATCGTCTGCCAGCATGCTGATCACCACCTCGGCGGCCAGCGTTTCAGCGGGCGTATCGGCAATCACGGCGCCACGGGCCGCAAACGTTTCCGCGATGGCGCGCGTGCGGTTCCACAGCACCAGTTGATGTCCGCGCTCGATCAGCCGCGATGCCATGCCGCGGCCCATTTGTCCAAGGCCGATAAACCCGATCTTCATATGACGCGCTCCCGTTGAAGCCGCGATTGTGCCGCTTACCCGCGACTAGCGGTAGCGTGCGTTACAATGTCCACCGGCGGTTTCTGGACTTTTCTGGAGGAGGACAACGTGAAAAGCATTTTTTCGGGCCTGGGGTTGTCGGTATTGGCGGCGTCAATGGCGGTGTTGTGCAGCACTCAAGCGATCGCGCAAAGTTACCCCAATAAAACCATCCGTATCGTGCTGCCTTGGCCGCCGGGCGGCATCACCGATGTCATCATGCGCGCGGTGAATATTCATTTGGCCGAGGTGTTCGGCCAGCAACTGGTGATCGACAACCGGCCCGGCGCCGGTGGTACCTTGGGGGTTGCGCTTGCCGCCAAGGCGCCGGCGGACGGTCACACCCTGTTGATGACGGATATCGCCAGCCATTGTATTTCGGCCACGCTGTATGGTTCAAAGTTGCCCTACGATGCGCTGAAAGATTTCCAGCCGATCATGCTGGTCGCCGGTTCGCCGATGGTGCTGGTGGCGAATCCCGCGCCGCAGGTACGCACGCTGCCGCAGTTGATCCAACTGGCCAAGTCGCGTCCCGGCCAGTTGAATTACGCCTCATCCGGCGCGGGCTCGATCACGCATCTGGCCGCCGTGCGCATGCAGAAAATGGGCGGCGTTGATCTGCAGCACGTGCCGTTCAAGGGCAGCATACCGGCGGCCTCGTCGGTGATGAACGGCGAAACCTTCATGTCGTTCTCGACCATTCCGGCCTCGCTGCCGCACGCCAAGACCGGGCGGCTGGTGATGATTGCCCAGTCGTTTGCCAAGCGCGCGCCGCAGATTCCCGATGTGCCGACGCTGGCTGAAACGCTGGGCGATTTTGATTTGGGTTTCCTCTCGGGCTTGTGGGCGCCCGCAGGAACGCCGCGCGCGATCGTGGACCGCTTGCATCAGGAGACCCTGCGCGCGATGGAACAACCGAAGGTGAAAGAGATACTCGCGGCCAATGCGGCGATCCCCGGGCGCATGTCCGTGCAGGAATTCACCGATTACCTGGCGCGCGAAACGCGCGGTTGGGGCGAGATTGTGCGCACCTCGGGCGTAAAAGTTGATTAAACGAATTTTAAACAGAAGAGAGCGAAAATGGATTTAGGCATCAAGGGCAGGGCAGCCATCGTCACGGGTGCAAGCCGCGGCATCGGGCGCGAAGCCGCGCGGCAGTTTTTGGAAGAAGGCGCGCGTGTGATGATCTGCGGGCGTAATGCCGAGACGCTGGAAAAAACGCGCGCGGCGTTGGCCAAACAAACCAGCGGCGAAGTGCATGCCATGGTCGCGGACATGACCAAAGAAGCCGACATTGCCAGATTGGTGGATGCGGCGAAGCAAAAATTCGGCACGGTGGATATTCTGATTAACAACGCCGGGCAGATGTATTCGGGTCGTTTTGCCGTGATGA
>CAMDDY010000347.1 GCA_945893125.1 Bordetella parapertussis | reverse complement strand
CGCCGTTCCCCATTCGGATACGCCGAACGGCGCAATGCGCTTCGCTTCGATTGCGCCCTACAGTGCTGCGCCTCACGCCTCATGCTCAATTGACGCGAATATTCCCCGCCTTCACCACCTTCGACCACTTGGCGATATCGCGCTCGATAACGCGCGCGAATTCTTCCGGCGAAGTATGCGCGGGCGCGCGGCCATCGGTGCGCAGGCGCTCCTGCACGTCCGGTAGTTTGAGCAGGCGCGCCAGCGTTTGATTCAAACGCGTGACGATTGCTTTAGGCATGCCCGCCGGCCCCCACATGCCGTTCCATGAGGTGTGTTCATAACCGGGCACGGTTTCGGCGACGGCGGGCAGGTCGGACAACTCCGGCCAGTGCTGCGCGGTGGTTACCGCCAGCGCGCGCACGCGGCCGCCCTTGACGTGTTGGATCAGCGCGGGGACTGACGACAAAATAAACTGCACCTGCCCGCCGATCAAATCGGAAATCGCCGGCGCGTCGCCTTTATAAGGCACGTGCGTCGATGGGGTGTTGGTCATCTGCTTGAACAACTCGGTGGCCAGATGCGACGCGCCGCCGATGCCGGATGAACCGAAGTTAAAGCCGGCTGGTTTGGCGCGCAGGATTTCAATGAATTCTTTCACGCTGGTGGCGCTGACATTGTTGTTCGTCGCCAGCAGAAACGGCCCGCTGTGCAGCAGGCCCACGGGCGTGATGCCTTTGACTGGATCGTACAGCAGCTTATACAGCGCGGCGTTGGTGGCGTAACTCGTCGCCACGATAATCAGCGTGTAGCCGTCGGGGTTGGCGCGCACCACGATCTCCGCACCCGTGGAGCCGCCCGCGCCGCCGCGATTGTCGATGATGAACTGCTGGCCGAATTCCTGCGTGAGCTTCGCCGACAGCACGCGCGCGATGATGTCGGTGCTTCCGCCCGCCGCAAACGGCACCACCACGCGCACGGGTTTGTCGGGCCACTTTGCTTGCTGCGCGTGGGCGGCTGGCAGTGCCGCGGAAGTCAGTACCAGTGCGAATGGGAGTACTTTATTCACAACGATTTCTCCGCATCATTGATGATGCACAGAATAGCATGCATGTTAAGACATGCTTGCCAGTCCATGGTCGTCGTTCTGGCGCAGGCCGGAATGACGACGATTGTTGTTTGCAGATAGCCTGTCGCCGCTGCTTTCACGCCTTGCAAACAAAACAGCCCCGCAGATCGCTCTGCGGGGCTGTTGTCACGTATTGTTTTAAAGTGACTTTCTTATTCGTCCTCACCGTAATGAACCCGGCGATACGGCAGCGTCACCACCGAACGTGACACGCGCACGTCGATCAGCATCGGACCCGGATTCGCCAGCCACTCGGCCGTGGCTTTTTTGACTTCTTCCACCGTGCGGCACAGCGCGCCGCGGCCGCCGAAAGCGCGCGCCACCGCACCGAGATCCGCCGTCGGGATGCACGAGGTTTCCACGTCCATTTTGTGCGCGTCGAGTTTGTAGTATTCCGCGCCCAGGCACTCGTTGTTCATGCACATAATCAGCAGCGGCACTTTGTAACGCACGATGGTGTCGAAATCGCCGATGTGCATCATGGTGCTGGCATCGCCGTCCATCAGGATCGCGGGTTTCATGCCGCTGGCGATGACGGCGCCCACCGCGGCCGGCATCATCTGGCCGATACACCCGAAGAAGTGACCGGGCATCACGATCGGACGCGGTTTTCTGAAGATGATGTTGGTGAAGCCGGCGGTGCAGCCGCTGCCCGCAAACAGGCTGATGCTGTCGGGGATCATCTCATCGAGCGCCATGCACAACGGACGCGGATCGAGCGTGCCCGCGTCGATTTTGTACTCGTGGCGGTCTTCCCACGCATTGGCGAGTTTTTCTTTCACCGCGCCGGTGCGGTAGCCCAGTTGCTTGAAGTTGCGCTTCGCGAGTTCGGCATCGAGTGCCGCCACGCCGGCCTTGCCGTCGGACTGCACGTAGTGATCGGCGCCCTTGCCGCGCGGCAGCAGCACATGCGCTTTCGGGTCGATGTGGATGAACTTCGCTTCCGGGTAGAGCAGCCCTTCATGCGTGGTGTAACGGTTAAGGCTCGCGCCCACCGCCACCACCACGTCGGAATCCGACAGCAGATTTATCGCCGTTTTGGTGGCATAGGTGCCGGAGATGCCGATGTGGTACTCGTCGTCGCCCAGCCAGTTTTTGGCTTGCAGCGTGGTGGCGATCAATGCGCCGGTGCGTTGAGCGAGCTTGCGGATTTCGTCGCCCGCGTTCGACCACTGTGCGCCGCGCCCGACCAGAATCACCGGACGTTTCGCTTTCATCAGCATGTCGGCGGCCTGCTCAATCGCGGATTGATGCGGCGTGACGGAACGCTTGGGGATAATGGCGGTGGAGGGCACATAGGGATCATCGTCATCCCACTCTTTTTGCTGCAAATCCATCGGCACCGACAGCAGCACCGGGCGCGATTGCGTGCGCGCGATGTAAAACGCCTTGCGCACCGCTTCATCGGCATCATCTGCCGTGCCCATGCGCACGAACGCGGCTTCGACACCGTGCGCGAACGCGGCCTGGTCAAGCGCCTGCGTGTATTCGTCGTCGCTGGTTGGAAATTCGCCGCAGAACGCCACCAACGGCGAAGACGCGCGCGCGGCGGTCACGAACGCGGTAGCCAATTGCGTGGTGCCGGGGCCGCAGGTCGCGGTACACACACCGGGGTTGCGCGTGGCGCGCGCCCAGCCGTCGGCCATGCCGAGGCCGACGCCTTCATGGCGCACCTCGTGCATGATGATGCCGTTTTTCTGATTGGCGTACTGCCAGTACATATTGCCGTCGCCCATCATGCCGAATACGTTGGTAGTGCCTTCGGCCTTGAAGGCCTGCGAAAGTCTTTCATACACCTTCATCGTCCATCCTCCTTGAAATGTACTGCCGGTAAAAAATGACATTAAAAAATTCAGGGCGTCTTGGTTCCGCTGCAGCGTTCAGCCAGCTTTTCCGCAAAACTCGTGGTCATGCGCTTGATAACAAGGTTCGCGCCGGATTCAATCAAATGCGCGAGACGCCCGTTGAGTTCGCATTCGGCCCTGATGGGCACTGCGGTTTGGGGCGGCGACTCCTGGCCTTCCACCTTGAAATGCATGGTGGTCTTGAACTTGGTGCCGCTGATGCCATCCTTGCCGCGCGCGGTGACAGTGCCTGATAGATTGGCCTCGTCGTATTCGACCAGCACATTCGCGTTAAAGGCGATTTTCGCCGGGCCGAATTTCACCGCCATCTTGGCATTGAATGATCCGTCTTCCTGCTTGTCGCCCAATGCCGCGCCCTCCACGCAATCGACCACTGCGCTGGGGTCGGAAAGAATGGCCCATACCGCGTGCGGGGTCGAAGCGACTGCTATACGTTCGTTTACTTCAATCATGAATGAGTCAGTGCAGGGTTGGTTTTTGCGCCGGCGCGCCGCCGCGTGTGACGGGCAGCAGCGCCGAATAAATGAAAATACAGAGTGCCGATGATAACAATACCTGGGCGTCCACAGGAACGCTGGATGAGTGAATTATATTTTTGTTCAAAAACAATATGTTATTCATTATCGCGCTGGTGCGGCTGTGCGAAGTATCGCAATACGAACTCGTATTTTCGGCTTGCGTGGGACGTATTTGCATTCGCGGCGCGCATTCGCGATGATGCCTGAAACATCTGGAGCCAGTCCCATGGCGAGTGCCGCCGAAATACACCCCATCGACACGATCGAGGACTTTGCCGAGTTTGCCTATGCGAACGAATGGACCGACGGCCTGCCGGTGTTTCCGCCGACGCGCAAGGTGGTGTCGGCGATGCTCGATTACCTCCAGCGTGATCCGCGTGAGGAACTGGGCACGGTGTTTCCCGGCGACGGTGTAGCGACGATAGAAAACGTCATCGCCAATTGCGCGATGGCGGGCTGCCTGCCGGAATACGTGCCGGTGGTGATCGCGGCGGTTGAATGCATCATTGATCCCACGCTGCTGATTACTACCACACAATCCACCGGATCGGCATCGCTGTGTACGATTGTTTCCGGCGCCGCAGTGAGCAAGCTCAAATTTCATACGCGCGAATGGATCTTCGGCCCCAACGGCGGCCGCGCCAATGCCACCATAGGCCGCGCGGTGAGATTGATCCTGTGGAACATCGGCCGCGCGCATCCCGGCAAGCTGATCAAGGGCACCATGGGCCATCCGGCGTCGTGGAGCTACTGCATCGGCGAAGAACAGGAACTGAGCCCGTGGGAACCGATGCACACCGACTTCGGCATCGCGGCCAGCGAGAGCGCCGTGACCGTGATGAAAGTGGGCGAACATTCGCAAATCGCCGTGCCGATCAACACCGTGGGTCTCAACGAATCGATCACGCTGCTTGCGCGCAACATCGGCCGGCTGGGTATCACCACCAGCGGCGGCAAACGCGGATTCATTTTTGTGCTGAACCCCTCGTTGGCGCGCTCGTTCGCCGACGCGGGTTATACGCGCGAGAAACTACGCCACACGATTGCCGAGCGCGCGTTTAAATATTCCTACGATTGGCAAAACGACAGCAAGCAGGGCGAATCGAAGCCGTATGATGACCCGGATCGCAACGCGCCGAGCGAACGCGAAACCTTTGTCTGCGCCGTGCAGCCGGACGAGATTTACATCACTGTCGGTGGTGGCGTCGCGCCGCAGATGGGGCAGTGTGTGTCGCTGTCGAGCCGTAGTTCGGCGGGGCGGCCGTTTGTGAGTAAGGTGATTAAATTTCCGGCATGACAAGCATTGGTAATCTGCATCAACAAAGAAACTCCCTCGCCCGCCTGGGCGGGAGAGGGTGGGGGAGAGGGTAGGGGAAGCACCATGCATGACCGCAATTCAAGGAGCAAAACCATGATCGAACTCATAAGCCCCATAGGCCACCCGCGCATCGAAGCGCAAGCCGCGCGCCGCGCCATGGATACCCCAGTCGGCAAACGCGTCGGCTTCATCTGGAATCAATACCAGGTGACGCATAACTTCTGGCCGCGCCTTGAGCGTGCGGTTGAAAAGCTATGCACGCCGCCCACCGTGCAACGCGCCTACAAGAGCAACACCTGGATGCCGCTCGAAAAACCCAAGTTCGAGGCACTGGCCGCCGAGGTGGATTACCTGGTGGTCGGCGTCGGCGCCTGAGGCTCCTGCACCGGCGCCGCCGTGCGCGACGCATTTGCAGCCTGGAAAGTCGGCATCCCAGCCGTGGTGCTGGTACACGAGCCGTTCGCAACGCTCGCGAAAACACAGTGTCAGGTGCTGGGCGCGAAAGACCCGCTGATCCTCGTTTACAAGCAGGACGCGCCCGCGCGCGAGTCGGATGAAGACAGCGAAGCCAAAGCGCGCGACGTGGCGACGGATGTGATGCGCTTGCTTTCGGCGCGTGGGTGAAAATACCGCAGGAATTACATTTTTTACTCCCCCCTTCGAGGCATGCATATCTACACATTCCAAAGAAACCCCTTCCCCCTTGAAGGGGGAAGTTGGGGATGGGGGTGCAACGTGCGCCTATCAGCAGCCATTGCCCTCACCGCATTTTCAGTAGCGGCGTTAGCGCAAGACT
>CAMDDY010000346.1 GCA_945893125.1 Bordetella parapertussis | reverse complement strand
GATCGCAATCTGATACCGTTCGTCTTGGGTGAGGTGTGTGTAGTTCATTCTTGGCAACTTTAACTTGGTGGTCGAGGGGCTCGGATGCTATCGCACCTCGCCCACCCAACCTATTAATCAGAGTTGCACTTCGAATTTGAACTCGCGTTATAATTGCCCTTCGTCCTGCATGTAAAAAACACATCCATTACACCTCCATGGCACGAGTACCCCTCATCGAAGACGCCGCGAACGATGCCGCGCTCGCCGCATTAATTGAAAAACTCAAAGGCGCGCGCCGCGGCAAGTTGCTCAATCTGTATCGCGTGCTGTTGAACAGCCCGTCACTGGCCGAAGCATGGCAGGCGTTTAATTCGGCGATCCGTTTCAATACCGCGCTCGACGATCAGGCGCGCGAACTCGCGATCCTGCGTGTGTCGCAACTGAACGGCGCGGATTATCAATTTCAGATACACGCCGCGAAATACGCGCCCGAAGCCGGGCTGTCGCCACAGCAGGTCGCCGCGCTCGATAGCAGCGAACACTCCAATCTGTTCCAACCCTCGCATCGTGCGTTGCTCGCTTACACCGATGCCATGACGCTGGATATTGACGTGCCTGACGCGGTATTCGATAAATTAAAACCGCACTACAGCAACGCACAAATCGTCGAACTCACCATCCTCATTGGCGCCTACAACATGCACACGCGCGTGGGCCGGGCGCTGCATATCGATTCCGAAGCATCGTAAATCGGCACGGCAGGCATCAGCAACGTGGGCCCCTCGCAGTCGCAGCTAAAGTCCGTCAGCATCGCCAAGGGCCATGACCAGCCCAAGCTGTCCAAGGCGCAAAAGACGTTCAACACTCTGATCAAGCAGATTGAACAGGGCCGCACCCGGCTGGCGGCATGGGAAGCCATCGATACGCCCTACCATCAGAAATACACCACGGAACTCCAGCCGCTCGTCAACGTCGCGGACGACCTGCAAGTCAAGCTGGTGCGTTGCCTGGACCGCGCCCACGATCAGCCGGCGCTGACCAAGCCCGAGCGCCGCAAGCTCGCAAGCGTCATCACCGGCATGGCAGAGGAACTGTTGATGTCGCGCAACGACGATGAACTCAAAGCCATTTTCAACAAACACAGCGATATCGATTACGACACCGTCGAAGCCGCCGGCCAGGCGGATCTGAAAGCCGAAATAGAAGACGTGCTTGGTTTTGAATTGGACGACGATCTCGACCTGCGTTCGCCCGAAGATTTGCTGGCGCACGCGCACGCAAAAATCCGCGAACAGCAGGCGCAGGACAATGCCGACCGCGAGGCTTGGCAACAACGCCAATCGCTGCGAAAAAAGTCGCCCAAGCAACTCGCGGCGGACGCGAAAGAACAAGCCGAAGCGCAACAGTTGCAGCAGTCCGTCCGCGAGATATATCGCAAACTGGCCAGTGCGCTGCACCCCGACCGCGAGCCCGATCCACAAGAGCGCGGACGCAAAACCGCGCTGATGCAGCACGTGAATCAGGCCTACGCCAAAAACAACCTGCTGCAATTGCTGGAACTGCAACTCGAGCTCGAACACATCGATCAAGCGGCCATCAACAACGTCAGCGAAGATCGTTTGAAGCACTACAATAAAATCCTGCGCGAACAACTGGCTGAACTGCATCACGAAATCACGCGCGTCGAAAGCGGGTTCATGGGGCAGGCGCTGCTCGACCCCTACGCCGCGTTGACGCCCGACAGCGTGATGCGCAACCTCGCCGCCGAAATCGACAGCATCAAGCGCGCCATCCGCGATGTAAAAAGAGATCTGCTGGCTTTTGCGGATGTCCAGCAGGTCAAGGCGTGGCTCAAGACTCTGCGTAAATCCCGCAGGCGCGATGCGTTTGACGATCTGCTGTTTTGAACAATGCCATACCTACGCCTTCTCCCCCTTCCATTTACCAGGCCACATAAATGACCACTCGCCCCATTCTCGTCGTCGAAGACGACCCCTTCCCGCGCATGTTGAAGGCGTTTCTCGACCCCACCATCGAGCCGCAACGTTTGGCCGCACTGGCGGATTTTTTCGCCCACGACCTGCCCGATTTCGCCGGCTGGCTCGCGCAGTTGCGCGCCATCGCCGGCCCGCTCTACCCCGCCGACGTGCGCCTGGTGGCGAATCAGGACGAATTGCGCGTGCAGTTGCCCGAGGCCAGCGTGGTGATCACCGAATCCCTCGGCATCGGCGCGGTCGAAATCGCCCTCGCGCCCAAGCTCAAGGTGGTGCAGAAATACGGCATGCTGCTGCGCGGCATCGACGTGCCTGCCTGCGAAGCACGCCACATCAACGTGCTGCCGCTGCGCCGCCGCGCCAACATTTCCTGCGCTGAACACGCAATGATGCTGATGCTGGCGCTGTCAAAAAAACTCCATCGCCTGCACGGCAGAATCAGCATTGCGCAATTGCGGGCCGCCGGCTACCAACCGAAAATGTTCGACAGCGGCTACACCCCGGGCTCCGGCTGGCCGCGTGTGGCGGGTATGAGCATACTCTACGGCACGACGCTGGGCATCATCGGCTTCGGCGAAATCGGTCGCGAGATCGCGTTGCGCGCGCACGCTTTCGGCATGCGGGTGCTGTGTACGCAGCGCACGCCGATGAACGATACCGAACAACGCGAGTGGCACGTTGAATATCGTGAGCGCGGCGCGTTATTGCAGGAAAGCGATTGGCTGTGCATCCAGCTTCCCGCCAATGCGGGCACGCGCAACTATCTCGATCACGCGCAGTTCGCGCAGATGAAGCCCGGCGCAAAACTCATCAACGTGTCGCGCGCGCAGGTGATGAATCGGGACGCGCTGCTTGCGGCGCTGCGCTCAGGGCAACTCGGCGGCTTCGCGCTCGACCCGCAGTACCAGGAACCGGGCCGCACCGATGATGAATTGCTGGGTTTTGACAACGTGATTCTCACACCGCACATCGCAGCCATGCCACGCTTTAACGGCTTGAGTGATTTTGAAGACCTGGTGCGCGGCGTAGTGGCCTGTTTAAAATAACTCAATAAAAACAATTAGTTACAATATAACGCCCTTGACGACCAAAAACCGGCCACACTCCGCGCTAGAATAATTTTTTCGTTTTTTAATTCGTCAACAGAGAGGATCACCGCCATGAGCCACACTTACGATGAACTGAAACACAAGACCGTTGTGCAGTTACGCGAGATCGCCAAGGCCGAAGAAGCCAATCACGAATCGCTCAAAGGCTACACGCAACTGAACAAGGATCATCTGATCACCACGTTGTGCAAGGCGCTTAATCTGCCGATGCATGTGCATCACGAAGCGCGCGGCATCGACAAAGCGGCGCTCAAGGCGAAAATCCGCGAACTGAAGAAACAGCGCATTGACGCGCTGGCGGCGCACGATCACGCCAAACTCAAAGTCATCCGGCGCACCATCCACGCTTACAACCGCCGCATCCACGCGGCGATGGTGTAGCCGCCTCGCAGCTTAGGTTTTTTTATCGCCGCCGGGCGCTGAATCTTGCGCCTGCGTAGGCTCGCCGGCGATCTCTTCCGCTGGCGGATCCATGCCCATGGCGCGCAGCACCCACGAGATGGCGAAGCCTGCCACCAGCGGCCACCAGTGCGTTATCACAGCCGCCAGTATGCCTGCCGAGGCAAACGTCATGCCCAGTAACAGCAGCCCATGATGCTTGCTGCGTGAGTAAGCAAAAAACAACGCCAGTCCCCAGCAGCCGAACATCGCCGCGAAGCTGTACACCACCCATACCGTGAGCTCGGGCCGCTTATACACCGCGCCCACCACCGCCAGTATCAACCCGCCGACAATCCACTTCATATCACTGCCCGCCCGAAAATAAAGCGCGATTCTACACCGCCGCGTGCTCGTGTTATAACCCCGCCATGTCAGGCACCAGCCCCAGCAGCACCCATGCCGGCCGCACGCTAAAAACCTGCTGCGGCGCGCACATCGTGCATGACGGGCTTTCCGATGTAAGTTATGTGCTGCTGCCGCTGCTGGCGCAAGCCTTCGGACTGAATCTCGCACAGGTCGGCATGATCCGCACCGCGCATCGCGTGGCGATGGCGGCGTTTCAGTTGCCCGCCGGACTGATCGCCGAGCGCTTTGGCGAACGCAACTTGCTGGCGCTGGGCACGCTGCTCTCCGGGCTGGCGTTTATCGCGCTGGGCTACGCCAACGGCTTCTGGATGATACTCATTGCGCTGTTTTTCGCCGGCATGGGCTCGGCCGTGCAGCACCCGCTGTCGTCCACCATCATCTCGCACGCGTATCCGGGCGAAGGCCGCCGCACCGCGCTGGGCACCTATAACTTCGCCGGCGACGTGGGTAAATTCATCTTTGGCGGCATCGTCAGCCTGTGCGTGCTCGCCGGCATTTCGTGGCAAGCGCCGGTGGCGGGCTTTGGTATTGCGGCCATTGTCACCGCCATGGTGATTTTCCTCTGGATTGCCAACACGCATACTCATTCGGCGTCGAATCCGAAAGCCAAAATCAAGGGTTGGGGCATCCGTAACAAACCGGCATTTGCCGCGCTGTGCATGGTGGATATCGTGGACAGCATGACGCGCACCGGCTTCCTCACGTTCATCGCATTTTTGCTCATCGCCAAAGGCGTGCCCGGCGGCTGGGCCGCGCTGGCGGTGCCGCTGGTATTGATCGGCGGCATGGCCGGCAAGTACTTGTGCGGCGTGCTGGCCGAAAAACTCGGTGTAATCCGCACCATCGTCATCACCGAAATCGCCACTGCTGCCGGCATCCTCGCCACCCTCGCGCTGCCGGGCATGGCGACGTTTTTTCTGCTGCCCTTTGTGGGGGTTGCGTTACAGGGCACCTCATCGGTGATCTACGGCACGGTTGGCGATTTGGTCGAAGCGGACAAACTGCCGCGCGCCTTTGGCCTGGTCTACACCACCGGCGCCGTGTGCGGCATCATCGCGCCGATAGGCTACGGCTTGCTGGGCGACGCCATCGGCATCGAAAAAACCATCGCCATCGCGGGTAGCGTGGTGCTGCTCACGCTGCCGCTGGCGCTGGTGCTGCGCGCGGCTATTGCACACCCCGTCAAAAGCGCGGCAGCCGGCGTAAAATAACCCTATTGAACACAGCAGGATCTCATCATGACCAAACCCCGCATCAGCTACATCCCGCTGGAACAAATGACGCCCGAAATGCGTATCGAGATGGAGCGCTGCGCGCGTGAAGGCACGCCGCGTCCCGAAAGCTCGGCGGTGCGCGCGCATGTGCAGGCATGCTTTTGGTTTTTTGCCAATGCGTGGCGCGATATTTTCAAGAATGGCGTGCTCGAACATTCCATCAAGGAACTGTGCCGCGTTTACGTGTCGCGCTCGGTAATCTGCGAATTTTGCGGCAACCAGCGCTCGATCAAGGGCGCCAACGAAGGCCTAAGAGAAACACACTACGACGATCTGGTTGAATTCGAAAAATCCACGCAATACAACGAACGCCAGAAAGCCGCGCTGACGCTGGCCGAAGCCATTGTGTGGCGGCTCGATACCGACGACGCCTTCTGGGCACGCCTGCACAAACACTTCACCGAACCGCAAATCGTCGAACTCGGCTGCGCCATCGGCTTAACCCACGGCCAG
>CAMDDY010000345.1 GCA_945893125.1 Bordetella parapertussis | reverse complement strand
GCGAGATGCAGTTTGGTGGCGGCGGATGAATACAAGTCGGCCGATGGATCCAGTTCTGTGGCGAGCAGGTTTTGCGCTTCTTTCAGCGATGATTCAGAAAACCCTTTATTAACAAATACTTGCGATGTTTTTGTGGCGAGTAACGGTTTTTCGCCGGCGCCCAGAAAAGTCAGTCGCAGATCACCGATGGCGCTGCCGGAAAATTTTGCCAGCGCCGCCACGCCGACAATCGCGTAGTCGCCGCGCCGCCGCGCGAGTTCCAGAAACGCATGGCGCGTGCCCGCGCCGGGAATCGGAATCACGATTTCAGTTAACACTTCATTCGGCTTCATCGCGGTGGCGTACAGCCCTTCGAAAAAATCGCGCGCGGCGACACGGCGCGCGCCGGATTTACTCGCGAGCACGATCTGCGCATCCAGCGCCACACAACACGCAGGCCATTCCGCCGCCGGGTCCGCCATCGCCAGACTGCCGCCGAAGGTGCCTGAATTGCGGATCGCCGGATGCGCGATATGTTCCACCGCATCGGCCAGCAGCGGCAAATGTTTGCGGATATCAGCGGATTCGCCTATCGCCGCGTGCGTGGTCAGCGCGCCGATGTGTACGTGACCGGCCTTCACCTGTATGCCCGCGTGTTCCTGCAAGCGACTGATGTCGATCAACAATTCCGGTGACGACAAGCGCATGTTGAGCGCGGGCATCAGGCTTTGACCGCCGGCAAGAATTTTGGCGACATCTCCATGGTGCTCAAGCAGTTCGAGCGCTTCGGCGAGATTTCGCACTCGTGCGTAGGCGAAGGGCGGGGCTTTCATGTCTATCTTCCTGTGGCGTGACGGTTGGGTGTGACGATGCGCGGACGGGGTTACTTCACGCCGTACTTCGCGCGATAGTGTTGCGCCAGCACACGGCGATTCTGCACGTTAAGCGCGGCGTTGGACGCAGGCGCCGGCGGTTTGTTACGGTGACGCGCATTTTTCGCCGCGAGCAATGCCGCCAGCGCGGGTTTTACGGTTGCGGACTTCGTCTTCATGAATTACTCCGGCTTGATCCCGGCATCTTTGATGACTTTGCCCCATTTTACAAGGTCGTTGCGGATTACCGCGGCGAATTCAGCGGGTGTATTGCCAACAGGCTCCGCGCCGTCGCCGAGCAGGCGCTCTTTGACATTGCCTTCCTGCAATGCGCGCGTGCAAAGCCGAGCAGGTCTTTCACGGTTTTCGCGGGCAGCGATGGGTGAACCACCAGTACGTTGGGCAGCACCACTGCTTGCGAAACGGGTGAGAAATCCTTCGTCACGTCGAACGGGATTTTGCGCAGGATATGCGGATTGACCGTCAGCGTGGCGATGGCCATCAGTAGCGTGTGGCCGTCCGGCGTAGCGCGCGCCACCAGCTCGCTGCCGATAATGCTGGCCGCGCCCGCACGATTTTCAACCACGATTTGCTGGCCGAGAATTTCGCTCATCTTCGGCGCGAGCAATCGTGCGGTGATATCCGTGCCGCCGCCCGGCAGTGACGGCACGATCAGGCGGATGGCGCGCGCGGGGAAGGGCTGCTGGGCGCCGGCAGGCAGTGTGTAGAAACCCAAGGTGTAAAAGCCTGTCGCGCTGATGGCGGCCAGGCAAAGCGCCCGCATTGCTGATCTCCCGGTGTGCGATGGTTTACAAAAACAGTGTAGCACGCACCCTGAGTTATCCTATGCTTCTACAGGCGAACCTCATGCGCAAGCGTTTCATTTTTGCGATGCTGCTGATTGCCGAAGCGGCCGCCGCACAACCCACTTCGACTGGCTCAGGACAGGCCTACCCGGTGAAACCCATCCGCGTCGTCGTGCCCTCGCAGGCGGGCGGGGGTGCTGACATCGTGGCGCGCGCGATTGCGCACAAAATGTCCGAGGCGTTCGGGCAGCAGGTGGTGGTGGATAACCGCATCGGCGTCGTCGGCGCCGAGATTGTCGCCAAATCGGCGGCGGATGGTTATACGCTGATGTTCACCACCTCGGCGCTCGCGGTGCGCGAGGCGGTGTACAGCAAACTGCCGTTCAGTACGCTGCGAGATTTTCAACCGGTGAGTCAGGCGGTGACGCAATCCAACGTGCTGGTGACGCACCCGTCGGTGGCGGCGAAAAACGTGCAGGATCTGGTGGCGCTGGCAAAAGCCAAACCGGGGCAACTCAATTACGGCTCCGGCGGCAATGCGACATCGGCGCATCTGGCCGGCGAATTGTTTCGCCTGCTCGCCGGCATCGACGTGGTGCATGTGCCCTACAAAGGCGTGCCGGCGGCGTTGGGCGACACCATTGCCGGGCGTATGCAGTTCACCTTTGGCAGCCCGGTGTCCACGCTGTCGCATGTAAAAGACAATCGCTTGCGGCTCATCGCGGTGACCACCGCCAAACGCGCGCCCGCGCTGCCCGATACGCCCACCATCGCCGAGTCCGGCTTGTCCGGCTACGAATTCACCGGCTGGATGGGATTACTCGCGCCGGCGGCCACGCCGCGTGCCGTCATCGCCAAATTGCATGCCGAGGCCGCGCGCATCGTGCATTTGCCTGACGTGAAACAACGTTTCGTGATTGACGCCGCCGATCCGGTGGGCGGCACGCCGGAGCAGTTTGCGGTGTTTTTAAAATCCGAAATTGAGCGCTGGAGCAAAGTGGTCAAACAGGCCGGCATCCGGGTCGAGTAAATCAGCCGCATGGCGTACTGTTATCGTGTTGTCGCAAGCCACGCGGCTACAATGGCCGTTGAACAATAACGCAGGAGTCATGATGTCCCAATCGTCCAAAACCGCATTGCTGGTACTCGATGTGCAAAACGAATTGGTCGATCCCAAGGGCAAGGTGGGCGCGACGGGTTTCGCCAGGATTGTCGAGCAGCGCCAGATTATTCCGAACATTGCCAAAGCGTTAGCCGTGTTTCGCGCGAAGTCGTTGCCGGTGGCTTTTGTGAACGTCGGCTACCGCGCGGATTACGCCGATACCATCAGCCGCTCGGCGCGGTTAAAGCACTTGATGGACATGAACGCCATTGTGCTCGGCACCTGGGCCACGGAGTTCCCCGATGCGATCAAGCCGTTGCCGAGCGAAATCACCTTCACCAAGCGCGGCGTCAATCCGTTTTACAACACCGCGTTGCTGTCGTGGCTGCAGCGGCAAGGCGTGGATACCGTGGCGCTTACCGGCACGCATACGCATATGGTGGTGGATAGCGCCGCGCGCCATGCCGACGACGCGGGCTTGTACGTGAAAGTGATCGAGGATTGCTGCGCCAGCCCCGACCCCGAACTGCATCGCATCGAGATCGAAAAAATACTGCCGCTGTTTGCGACAATTACGTCGGTGGAGGATTTGTTGCGCGGGTTGTAAGCATCATGCTCGTCTAATGCGGCTGCCTGATGCACTTGGAATGGGAATTGGAATTCACCGGTAACCGGCGCGCAACCGGCGACCCATGCAGAGCACGGCGGTCATGCGCGCGTCAGAGTTGACTGGGGTGAGATTGCATATTCCTGATCAATCCCGCTTGCTCGGCTTGTTCGGCTTTTGCGGCACAACATCCTGGTCAGGGCGTGCCGGCGGGTTTTTTTTCCGTCGCAAGACCAGCAAGCGCTATTGCGGCGCCAACCATGGGGACTAGCCAGATGATCAAAAGCTGGTGCCGTTTCTTTTCCGGGGTATAGGGTTTGTGCTGCACCACTCGAATCGTGACGTACGTCTGATAGAACATCAGTCCGGCGAGGCCGTAGAGGATGATGTCGGACATGGAAACTAACGTTCAAGCTGTGCGAGCCGCTGAATGCGGCCCCGAACGAGCGCCGAGTTAGACCGACGCATCACGAAATGCGCGTAATACAGTATTAATCCGCGTTTGGTAGCCTGCACCCTGAGCCTTGAACCACTCCAAAACGTCCTGATCGACTCGAAGTGAAATGGATGCCTTCGACGGCAGCGGCTTGAGACCGCGACGAACGACGCCTCGCACGATGTGGTTGATATCAGCTTCCGGGTGATCAGTGGTCGGAGTCGCGGACTTGCCCTTGGCCTTGAGACGCGCCCAATCAGTTTTTGACTTCGGTGAAGTAGATTTTTGTTTCACGATTGGTTGCCTTGCGGAACGAGATGATGCGGATTTCATGGTCGGTCTCCGTATGTGCGATTGACACGGGAACACCGGCAAGCAGCCCAAGTGTGACGAAGCGCTGCTCGCCGTAGGAGAATCGGTCGTCTTCGAAGGTAAACGTCACACCTTCAAAAACGCGAGGAGCATCAATGAAATCAAGCTCATGCGCTTTAAGGTTTGCCGCTCGTTTTGCTTCCGACCATGTAAACTCCGTCAGCGAATTGTATATACGAATCGTATTGGCGTCAACGAAGGCCCCGCAAGCGGTCTACGACAAAGCTAAACGAAGGCCCGCTTGCGGGGCGTCTGCTTTGAGCGACGTGTTATGCGCGCCGTTTGCTCGGTGAGCGTTAGCAAGCCGAGCAGGGCCTCGTTGACAGCCTCCGACGTTGGAAAGGCCTTGGCAACAGCCGGATCGAGCAAGGCAACAGAAGTGCCCTTTACGACCTCTGAGTAAAACTTGCCTCGTTCCAGTTTCTTAAAGTCAGAGCGTTTGTACTCCGGTCTCATTTCATCATTGGCTTTCTTCATAGAGTTTCCTTTCCGCGCGAGTGACGCGCCTTGCACTGATAAGGCGAATAACGCCAGGACGGATAGGTATGCGACACGACCAGCAGACGCCCAAGGCTGGACTGCCCAAATGTAATATACCGGGACTCTCCCGCAGAATGGTCGGGATCGGGACCCGATACTGCCAGTTGGTCGAGAAATACCGTGGCACCCTCATCGAATGATATGCCATGCTTGGCAAGATTTGCCGTAGCCTTTGATGGATCCCAGTCAAACTTCATTAGCAGGGCCTCGAACGTCTGCGTTCAGCGGCGGGCGCTTGCCGCCCGTCCGTTGGGACGCCTAGTTAGATCTCGGCCTTTGACCAATTTGATCTCAACACGACAGCCGACAGCGTCCGCATATTTGTGTAGAGTGGCAAGCGAAGGAAAATATCTTCCTGAACTAGACTCCAGTCGCGCAACAGCCGATTGAGTGGTTCCAATACGGCGAGCAATTTCTCCCTGGGTAAGCCCTGCGGCCTTCCTCGCTACTAAAATTTGATCGAGAAACGCGAACTCGGGTTTGAGCCGCTCGTATTCGGCTTTGACGTCTGGCCGCGCCAGTGCATGCGCCCTGAGGGTACGGTGACTAAGCATTTTGCATCTCCTTCATTCTGCGTCTCGCAATCTTAATTTCCTTCGGAGGTGTCTTTTGGGACTTCTTCACGAACTGATGCAACATCACGATGCGTTTACCCGTTCGCGCAAAGAAAAACACCCGTGCAATTCCTTCGGTAGCCTTAAGCCTAAGCTCGAACAAGCCTTTATCCATAGAGGAAGTGTGAGGCATGCCGAGGTTTGGACCAAAACCAATCATCCGGTCAGTTAGATGGATGTATCGGGCGAGTAGTCCAGCGGGTAACGCAAGAATTTCGCGTTGCACCGTGTCACTGAAATACCGCGAGTTCAAATTCGAAGTGCAACTCTGATTAATAGGTTGGGTGGGCGAGGTGCGATAGCATCCGAGCCCCTCGACCACCAAG
>CAMDDY010000344.1 GCA_945893125.1 Bordetella parapertussis | reverse complement strand
GTGAAAATAACTCTCGTCGCGGCACCATTCAGTGAGATTAAATCCATGGAATCCCGTGCCTCTATAACGATTGTTGGACGGCTGCCTTTACGGCTACGCGTTGCGTTCGCGACCTTGCATATCATCAAGAAACTCCGACGCAGGATCAACGCTGGTCACCAGCAAATGATCCCGTGCCCGCGTGCAGGCGACGTAAAGCAAGTGGCGCTCGGTGTCGTAGACCTCCTGTAAGTCTGCGTCGTCACCCACCGTTTCGATGCGCTCCTGCAACGGAATAATCTCGTCGTCGCAGGCCATCACCGCCACGGCGCGGAATTCCAGCCCCTTGGCCAGATGCATGGTGCAGATCGAGACATAGCCGCTCGCGGTTTCGACGTGTTCATCCAGCACCTTGAACGACAACCCCGCCGCCGTAACTGCTGCTTGCGCCCGCTCCAGTTGCTCCGCCGCACGCACGAACACGCCGAATTCATGCGGCAGCACGCCGGCTTGTGATTGTTCCGCCAGCCACGCGGCGACGGATTTAATCTCTTCGCTCTCGCTCGTGAGTACGCGAATGACGGGCGGCGGGCCGTTGAACACCGAAATCGTATCGCTGCGGCTCTCGGTATTGCCGTCCGCATCGGTCGTCTCCGGGCCGAGCAGGCGGTCGGCCTGACTGCGAATCTGGTGCGAGGTGCGGTAATTGATGCGCAGATTACGCGAACGCCCGCGTATATCCACGCCCAGCGACCTCCACGAAAAAGGCTGCTGAAAAATACGCTGACCCGGATCGCCGGCAAAGAACAGCGCATTGGGCCGCGCCGCGCCCAGTGCGGCAAAAAAGCGCAAATGCGCCACACTGACATCCTGCGCTTCGTCCACCACGGCAAAGTCAAACGGCGGGTGCCTGCCCTTGGCTAAATCCGCCGCCAAGGCCGTGGCCAACGTGGTGAACAAACCCGCGTGCGTGATGCGTTGTTGCACCTTCAAGGCGCGGCGGACGTGCTCAAAAATAGCCCAAAGCAATGTCCGCTGCGGCTCCGGCAGACGGGTCTTGCGGCCGAGCCGCGCCACATCCCGATACGATTCCCACGTCGCGAGTTGCCATGCATCAACCACCTGTTCCCATTCGGTCAACAGAAAATGCAGGCTGAACTTGTGGCCATTCACGGCGCGCGCGGCGTCACGCATCAGCTCGCGGATCACCTCGCGCCCGGCAAGCGCCGCCTGCCCGATGTGCGCTTTGTAGAGCCGCAGCCCGATGGCGTTAAGCGAATGCACGTCGATGCGCTCGCCCAGGCGCGGTTCGCCGCCGATCAGCCGCTTAAGCTTCGTGTGCAGCGCATTCGCCAGTGTGTCTGAAAACGTAGTGAGCAGCACCCGCGCCTCCGGGTGCGTGCGTGCCAAGTGCGCGGCGCGATGCAGTGCGACGATGGTTTTGCCGGTGCCGGCCGAGCCTGACACACGCGCCGGGCCGGCGTAATCACGCTGCACCCACTGCCGCTGTTCAGGGTGTAGAAAAACCGTCCACTTTTCCCACGGAAAATCCAGCGCGCACTGCAACTCCGCCACATTGCTCATCACGCGGAAGCGGCGCTGCGCATCGGGGTGAGCGCAGCACGCTGGAGAGCATGGCGATGCCCTGCTCGGTGAAGGCGTAGGGCAAGTACTTGATGTTCTGCCCGCGCTTCAAGGTCACAATTTGTGACCTTGAACGGGAGATCGCTTCCGCTTCGTCGCGCGTGAGCTCAAACATGAAATCAGCGGGGAACCGATTGATGTTGCGCTTGACGGCCTGATTGAGAACTTTGACCGGCACGGCATAGAGTTCGGCCAAATGTTCGCTCAGCAGTACCTTTTCACCCCGCAACAGCAAAATCATCGGCGCGACGTTTTCAGGCTTGGGAATCAATGTGGGCATGAGTGCGTTTCCCGGAACTCATCACGATTCGTGATGAGTGAAAGTTCATTGCGTGTGTCCGTAAGTGCTCGAATGGGATCACTATTCATTTGCTTTGTCCCGTTGAACTTGCGATGCCAATCCGGCATCTCAAGTTTTCAAACTGTGCCCAAGTCAATTGTCGCAGCAGTGATGCGACTTTTCTGTCGCCGCACCCTTGATGACGGCAGTTTTGAGTTTATCGATGGTAGTCGTTCGTGGCATGACTATTCCTTCGTGACTAGCGGTTGCGCAGAAACGGACTCGATCATCTTATCGAATTCGCTTTTTATCTTGGCCTTGAACTCAGCCTCGATCTGATACACCTCGGTGAACTCGGCAAACGCCCAGCGCCCATAGTTGTACTGTGTCACCTCAGAGGGAGATTCAATACCAAAAGATTTTGTCCGTCATAGGGGAAAATCTATTTTTGTAACACAGCACAAATAGGTGCCCAGATGATTAACGCCGGGTATCCAGTAGGTGTCCATGGTGGATTTTTTCTCCACGGCGTCTTCGCGGCGGTAGCCTTTGATTTCGACGATCAGGTGCAGCGGATCGTCGTCGCCGTGGCCGTCGTCCACCAGCACGATGAAGTCAGGCAGATATTTGCGCAAGGCGGAGCCAAAGCGATACGGCACTTCAAGGCCGAGGTTGTGGTTTTTTACATAGGCGCGCACCTTGGGGTGCGACTCCGCCACACGGCAGAATTCGGCCTCCCAGTCGCTGTCGAGCACCACCCAGTTGATGTGGCAGTGGCGCGAACTGGTTTCCCAGCGGTCGGCGCGCGAGGTGTTGAATCGCACGTGCCGGGTTGAGCCGGTGGGGTTGTAGGCGTCGAGCAGTGCCTTGATCGGGCGCTCGCCGAGAAACTTGCGGGTGATCGCGGCGGTGATTTTGTTGCAGGCCATGTCGGCCAGCTCCTGATACATCAGCAGCGCGGGATAGGTGTCGCCCTTGCATACCAGACAGGTATCGAGCCATTGTTTGGTGATGCGTTTGAGTTGGCCGAAAAGATGCAGCTTGGGTTCCTCGCCGGGGTCGCGCCATTTGGTGTAGAGCAGCCGCTGGGTGACATGAAACACGAGGGTGGAGGGGCGCATGTCGCCAAGGTGCTTTAAGCTCATGTCCACGCCCTCGCCGATGATGCCGGCGTTGCGGGTTTTGGTCGGGCCGACGAGACCGGGATCGAGTACAAGAATAGATTCTTTGTTGAAGTCGGCGCTCAGGCGTTCTTCCGGTAATTCAACCCGATAACCTTCGACGCGCGGAAAGCGGATTTCCAGCGCGTCGCGCTCGGGCCGCATGGCTTTGACCTGAACCGTCTCGCGCGGCGGCTGCGGCGGCGCGATGGCGGGCTTGGCGGTGAAATCAAAGGGGATGCCGAACACGTCGGCGTATTCAACGTTAAACAGCCCCTTGTCCGGGCCTTCTTCGTTGAGCTCGTACGATTGGCGGCGCAACGCGCGGCCGATCACCTGCTCGCACAGGAGTTGCGTGCCGAAAGCGCGAATGCCGAGCACGTGGGTCACAGTATTGGCGTCCCAGCCTTCGGTCAGCATGGAGACGGACACCACGCAGCGGATGGCGCCGCCCAACTGCCCCGGCTTGCCGACGGTGTTCATCACCTCGCGCAGCAGTTCCTGATCGGTGATGTTGTCGCCCGCGCGGGCGTCGCCGCTGCGCTCGACGATCTCGCGGCGGAAGCGCTCGATTTCATCGGCGGCCATGCCGCGAAAGTTCTCATCAAGCGCGTCGCCGGCTTCAAGTTGCTCGCTGTCGATGAGCAGGGTATTGGGACGCGGCAGCGCGTTGCCGGTGGTGTCGTCGAAGTTGCGGAATAGAGCGAACCGGCCATTGGTCAGCGTGGTGGTGCCGTCTTCATTGTTGCGGTGAAAGCCCGATACAAAGTCGTACACCAGCTTGGAAATGGCGGTGTTCTGACACACGATGATAAAACACGGCGGCACCTTGATGCCCTTGTCGGCCCACAGGCGGAAGGTTTGTTCGTAATGGCCGTAGAGCGCTTCGAGCGCGGTTTGCAGGCGCGTGGGCAGCTTCAGCGGATCAAGTTCCCCACCCGTGCCGCGGCCTTTTTTGGGCATGTCTTTGCCGATGTATTTCCACAGGTCGCGGTACACCGGCAGTTCTTCGCCCGGGATGTTTTCGGCAATCGGCACGCGCGGCAGTTTGACGATGCCGCACTCGATGGCGTCCATCAGCGAAAAGTCGCTCATGGTCCACGGGAACAACGTGCCTTCCACGTAGCCGGAGCCGCTGAGGAAAAACGGCGTGGCCGAAAGATCGATCACGCGCGCGAGGCCCAACTTGCGGTTCACCGCTTCGAGGCCGGAAATCCACAGGCGCGCGGCTTCGTTGTTTTTCTCGGCTTCCTTGCGTTCGTCGCCCTTCAAAGCGTCGGGCGCTTCGTCTTCGTCCGGATCGGGCTTTTCGCGGTAGCAGTGGTGCGCCTCGTCGTTCAGCACGAGGACGTTTTTCAGGCCCATCAGATCAGGCATGACGCGCTGGATCATCTGGCCTTCGGATTCCATGGTTTGCAGATCATCGCCGGTGCGGCCCTTGAGCAACTGGCGTCCGCCCTTGGACAACTCGATGCGCTCGCGCAGCTTGAAGGCGTGGTAGTTGGTGATGACGATCTTGGCGCGGCCCAAGTCGTCGAGCATGTCGTGCGGCACCAGCTCGCGGTCTTTGTAGTAACTGTCGGGATCGTGCGGCTGGAGCACGCGCAGCCGATCCTTGATGGTGAGGCCGGGCGCGACAACCAGAAAGCCGCGCGTGAAGTTTTTGCTGTTGGCGCGGCGCACGGCGTTGACGGTTTGCCACGCGATGAGCATGGCCATCACCGTGGTCTTGCCCGCGCCGGTGGCGAGCTTTAACGCAAAGCGCATGAGCTCGGGATTGGCGTCCTGATTGGCGCTCGCCAGTTGCTCGAGCACCTGCTTGCCGTTGCGGGCGTGCGGCGCGACTTCAGTCAGCCAGATGGCGGTTTCAACCGCTTCGATCTGGCAAAAAAACGGACGGATACCGCCAAACGCGTGATGCCGCCAGTGTTGCAGCAGCCGCGCGGTCTCCGGCGTGACCTGCCACTGGTTGGGATTGGGCAGCGCGCGCCAGGTATCCACATAGCCGCGAACCTCGTTGATGATCGAGGTGGGATCGTATGCCTGCTGTTTTGTGGAAAGACCCTGGCCTTCATTGAATACAAAGTCTTCCTGCGTGGCGGATTTTTTGCGCTTTTTGGGTTTGGGAACGGGGGTGACGAACTTGGCGGGGCGGCGTGTGTTGAGCAGCACCTGCGTCGGCTGCCCTTCGTTATCCAGCTCCCAGTGCCGCGCCGGGCACTCGTACGGAGAATTCAGAATCGGGTGATCGAAGAACGGATTAGACATTGCCACCGTCCCTTGGCGATGCCATTGTCCCCGATAACATCGTGTCGCTCACACTCATTGACCTTTTCCTTCGCCCGAAAAGATAATTCCATCACCGTACTGATTTGCACGCATTGACTTCCACTGTGCTCGCGACCTGAAATAATTCACGCGCCGAAGGGACCGATCCCTGCGATATTTCGAAAATTCGCATTTCTGTTGGAACGCGAGTTCAAATTCGAAGTGCAACTCTGATTAATAGGTTGGGTGGGCGAGGTGCGATAGCATCCGAGCCCCTCGACCACCAAGTTAAAGTTGCCAAGAATGAACTACACACACCTCACCCAAGACGAACGGTATCAGATTGC
>CAMDDY010000343.1 GCA_945893125.1 Bordetella parapertussis | reverse complement strand
CCCGGAATCCGCTGCGCTTCTTCCGGGCTACGGTTTTTGTGGGTGCGAGCTTGTTTGTGGTGATGCCGCCACACGCCCACAGTCAGCAACCCCGCCCGATGCGCATCATCGTCGGCACCGCGGCAGGCGGCAGCATCGATACCATCTCGCGCGGCATCGCGCAGCGGTTGGGCGAGCGGCTGGCGCAGAACATCGTGGTGGAAAATCGCCCCGGCGCCGGCAGCCTGCCGGCGCTCGAAACGCTGGCCGCCGCCGCACCCGACGGCAACACGCTGATGATGCTCTCCGCCACCACGGTGATACACCCGTTGCTGTATCCGTCGCGCTTTAATATGGCGCGCGACATCACGCCGGTGTCGCTGGTGAGCGCGCAAGGGTATGTGCTGGTGATACACCCCAAAATCCCGGCGAAATCGCTGGCCGAGTTTGTGGCGTACCTCCGCGCCCATCCCAACACGCTTAACTTTGCTTCATCGGGTATCGGCAGTCCCATCCATATGGCCGGCGAATTGTTTCAGTTGGCCACAAACACGCGCATGACCCATATCCCGTTCAAGGGCATGGCCCCGGCGATTGCCGATCTGGTGGGCGGCAGCGTCGAAGCGTCGTGGCTCACCACGATCACCTCTGTGCCATTGGTGGAGGCGGGACGCCTGCGCATGCTGGCGGTGACCACCGCAAAACGCGTGGCCGCGCTGCCGGACATACCCACCTTCGCCGAAGCCGGCGTGCCCGGCGTGGTAGTGGTGAATTGGTACGGCTTGGCCGCGCCGCTGGGCGCGCCCAAAGCCGCAGTGGATCGCATCGCGCAAGAGACGGCAAAAATTATGAAATCTCCGGCGCTGGCGTCGCGCCTTGCCGCCGACGGTTCGGAGGCGATGGGCAGCACGCCCGCGGAATTCGCTGCGTTAATTCGCAATGAGCAGCAGCAGTGGGCCAGGGTGATTAAACAGGCGGGCATCGTCGGACGGTGAGGCGGGCAGTAAATGCGTGCAGACATCAGCGCGGGCGCGGCGCATGACGGCTGCGCGCTACTGCGCCAACCGCAGTTTCAGCCACGCGGTGATCATGTCCGCGATGTGCTCGTCGCGCACGCCAGCGCCGCGTCCCATGTGGCCGCCTTGCGGATAGATGCGCGCCTCTTTCGGCGTGCCGTGTTCCATCAGCAGGTAGATGTCTTCGACCGGCGCCTGATCGTCGAGTTTGCCGTTGACGCACAATAGTGGCGCGGAAGGCTGGTCGAGCAACCCTTGCTGCATCAGCGACAGCGACGGCGCCACTTTCAAAAATTCGTCAAGCGTGGCGACACCCATCGCCTTGCTGCGCGCCTGGAATAGACCGATCGGGCCGAAGATCGCCGCTGACGCGCGTTCCGTCAGCGCCGGGCGCAGCCAGTTTTCCTGAAAGCCAAAGTGAACATTGCTGCCGTGAAACACCGCGCCTTTCAAACGCGCGGCTTCGACGTAAGCCAGTTTGGCCGCCCAGTAACCGCCGTAGCTGCCGCCCCACACACCCAGACGGCTCGCGTCTATGTCGGTGCGCGTATGCAGATAATCGATCAGCACCGAGAACGTGCGCGTGGCATCGGCATCGGTGAAACGCACGGGGCTTTCGCCCGTGCCCGGCATGTCGATGGCGAATGCGGCGATGCCCGCCTTGATGAAGCGCGCGTGCGCGCGCTGGCGGTCTTCCTTCCAGCCATCGACGCCGCCCCAGTGCATCACCACCGGCGGGCGCGGCACGCCCGGCGGCACTTGCAGATAAGCGGTCAGCTTGTGATTGCCGAACGGCACTCCAATGATTTCCAGCGGCGGATCGAAATAGCGCGCGGCCTTGCGAAACGCGCGTAGCGAATCGCGGTACGCCTGTTGCTGTCCGGGCGAACCCGCGCACGGGTAGCGCGCGACGCGAAAATAATGGAAGGCGAGTTCGTACAGCGCACGGCACGCAGCGCCGGCGTTGCCGCTTTTTTCGAGTGCGTCAGCCTCGGCCTCGTATTGCGCGCCGAACTTCGACCACTCACGCGCCCATTCGTCGCGATCCAGACTGGTGAGCGCTGCGGAGACTTTCGCCGCATCCTCGGCGCGGATGCCGTCGAGCGGATTCAAGTGTCCCGCGCGCCGCGCGATCTCCGCTTTCACCTCCGCCAGCGGCCGTTCTCGGATGGCGGTCGTGTTTGCAGCAGTCATGATGTGCGCTCCCTGATTTGTTGTGGCGCGGCCCGCGGTTGCGATCACTCCAGCCGCACGCCCGCATCCTTGATGACTTTCGCCCATTTGGGAATTTCGCGCTGGATGTGATCGGCGAATTCTTTTGGCGTGCCGCCGATGATTTCAGCGCCCAGCGCGCCGAGCCGGTCGCGTATGTCGGGCATTTGCAGGATGCGATTGATCTCGGTGTTGAGCCTGTTGACGATGACCGCAGGCGTGCCGCCGGTGGTCAGCACGCCGTGCCAGGTGGTCGCCTCGAATCCCGGCACGCCCGCCTCGGCGATGGTCGGCAGCTCGGGCATCAGGCGTGAACGTTTGGCATTGGTCACCGCCAACGCGCGCACTTTCTGCGACTTGATGTGCGACATTACCGACAGTGAGGTGGCGAAGATGAGCTGGCATTGGCCGGCGATCACATCTACCAGCGCGGGCGCGGCACTCTTGTACGGCACATGCACGATTTGCACGCCGGCCATGCTGTTGAATAATTCAGCCGAAAGATGCGCCGCCGCGCCCATGCCCGAACCGGCGTAGTTCAGTTCGCGTGGGCGCGCCTTGGCGAGCGCAATGAGTTGCTTGACGTTATGCACCGGCAGTGCGGGATTCACCACCAGTATGTTGGGTTGCGTGCCCACCAGCGCGATGGGCGCAAAATCCTTGATCGGATCGAAGCCCAGATTCTTGTAGAGGCTGACGTTGGCGCCGAAAGTGGCGTTGTTGCCGGTCACCAGCGTGTAACCGTCGGGCGGTGTTTTGGCGGCGACCTCTGTGCCGATATTGCCGCCCGCACCGGCACGATTTTCCACGATCACCGGCTGGCCCATGCTCTCGGCGAGCTTCTGGCCGAGCAGCCGCGCGAGGATATCCGTCGGCCCGCCCGGCAGATTCGGCGCGATAAAGCGCAGCGACTTGACGGGGTAATCCTGCGCGCTAGCCGCGCCGCAGGCGAGCAGCAACAGCAATGTGAATGTGGAATGCGCGACACGCGACAGGCTTGCCATGACGGAACCTTTGTCTGAAATGATTGCGAAAGAGCACGCAGCATAACAAATGACAGCGGCGGCTGTCATCGCTTGCGGGAGGCGATATACTGCCCGACCTATTCTGTGTGACGGCAAACCATGATTCCCGCTGAAATTCCAGTCACCGCCCCGCACGATCCGCACCCGCGCCGTCCGTCGATCACCCTGCCGCCGCTCACGTGCGACTGCCACGCACACATCTGCGGCCCGATCGCGCGCTATCCGTATTACGAGCGGCGCATCTACACGCCGTCGGACGCGCTGCTGCCCGCTTACGAACACATGCTTAAAACGCTGGGCGTCGCGCGTGCGGTGCTGGTGCAGGGCAGTATTTACGGCACCGACAACACCGTGCTGCTGGACGCGTTAAAGCGTGGCAACGGACGTTATCGCGGCATTGCAGTGGTGGCGCCGGACATCAGCGAGCGTGAATTGCGCGCGCTGCACGAGGCGGGCGTGCGCGGCGTGCGCATGAACATCGTCGATACGCGCGACAACAAGGGCATGTTGCCGATGGATACGCTGTTGCCGCTGGCGCGACGGTTAAAGCCTTTCGGCTGGCACGTCGAATTTTTGCTGCACGTCGATGAATTTCCGCATCTCGACCGTGAGCTGGAAGACTTTCCGCTGGATGTTTCATTCGGGCACCTGGGTTACATGCGCACCGACAAGCCGCTATCCACGCCGGGTTTTCAGGCGCTGCTGCGCTTGATGCAATCGGGCAAGGCCTGGGTGAAGCTCACCGCGCCGTACCGCATTTCATCCGGCACGATGCCGCATGCCGACACCCACGCCTACGCGCACGCCTTGATTGCCGCCAACCCGGATCGCGTGGTGTGGGGCAGCGATTGGCCGCACGTGATGCTCAACTGGAAAATCCCCATGCCGAATGATGGCGATATCGCCGATCTGCTCGGCGCGTGGGCGCCGGATGCGGCGCTGCGTGAAAAGATACTGGTGGCGAATCCGGCGGCGCTGTATTGCTTTGACTAACGAATACCGTTCTCCGCGAATAGCGCCTTGCCCGCGGACGACGCCAGATAACTCAAAAACGCATTAGCGGCGTCGGGGTTGGCGCCCGCCGTGATGCGCGCTGCGGTGTATCGCGTGTAGTTTTGTAGGTCTTCCGGCAGCGGCCCCACCAGTTGCAGTCCTTTGTCGCGATACATCAGGATATCGGTAATGCCGCCGAAGCCGAATTCCCGGCCCTGGCCTTTCATCAGGTGATGCATCACTGCGTTGCCGTCATCGTAGCGAATCAGCTTGGCCGAGATTTGTTCATACACACCGATCTTTTTCAGCATCGAGTCGATGTAAACACCGCTTGATGCGCGGTTATAGATTACGCGATCCGCTGCGAGCAACGATTGTTTGAGCGCTTCCGTGTTCGAAATATCCAGCAGCGGCGCGCCACCACGCCGGCGCCCACGCGTCCGACGGCGATTTGCCCCTCGGCAGCCACTGTGCCGTTCTTGGTCAGCTCGGCAACGCCGGCGACGGGTGCAAACACCACGTCCGCCACTTCGCCCCCACCCACGCGACGGCGCAACTCCGATGCAATCGCGTAGGTAACCTTGATCTGATGTCCGGATTGCTTGCGGAAAGCAGACTCTGCCGCAATCAATCCCGGCTGCATGGCGCCGGCGGCCAGTACCAGTACGTCGGCGGCGAATCCGGCAGCCGGGATCAGCAGGGTGAGCATCAGGACAACACGAACGCGTGTCAGTAAGCGCATGGCCGCCTTTCGGGACGTGGGTTATTCAATTCCGCTGGAACGGGTTCTCCGCGCGGGCAGTTTTCACTGCGTTTTCAGTATGAACGGTTTTGCTGTTTTCATTTCGGGATCGTATTGCGAACGGGTCGCGTGATTGAGATGCCGCCCGTATACATGGAACGACAAACTCGTGCGATGCGTTTCGTTAATCACTGCATGAATCGCGCCCGCAGGCAGGGCCACGATGTCACCCACGCCGCAGACTTTCTCGCCGATTTTGTGCAGTTCGGCAAAACCAGGGCGTGAGCGGTCGTCGGTGCGCTCGTAGAAAGTATTCTTTTCCGGGCCATCCACGCCGACGATGACCGCCCAGGTGCCGTGATCGTGGGCCGGTGCGCCGCGACCCGGCAGCCAGCTTATGGCCGCGACGAACAGCGTGTGATCGGGATCGTCGTGCAACACATGAACGCCAAATCCCTGATCCTCGCCGGCATGATAGTAGCGTTCGTTGCGCCAGCTTTCGTCGAGCGCAATGCGTTTGACCAGGGGACGCAATTTAGATAGCAGCGCTTTTTCATCCGCCGTCTCGCGCGTGGTTTGCCGCAGATCGGTTATGAATTGTGCAAGGGAATAATCGGCTGCTGTCATGACTATCTCCGTGGTGGATAGCGCTTGATGTATCGCATGAATATTACATAACTATTTGTTTTTAAAGGATATTATTAATCAATTTTGAAGCTGC
>CAMDDY010000342.1 GCA_945893125.1 Bordetella parapertussis | reverse complement strand
AACAGCGGTTCTATTTCGTAACAATGCGCGTCGAGCGACGCACTTGCGGGGGCGTGCGCCGCAAAACGCGCCGCGAACGCCTCGGTCAAGGCGCCTATGCCCGCACCGGGGTCAAGCAGGCGCACGCTGTTTGGCCACTGCGTGAAAAGAGACGCCATGAAGTCGGCGATCCCCGTTGGCGTCATGAACTGACCGAGCTGCGAGCGGCGCGACGGATCAAGCTGCCTGCTCACGTGGCGGCGGGTGTCATCCATGGTGCGGTCAACAAGATGAGGCATGGTTTCATTTTACGGGTTTACAGGCCCGGCTTCCACAGCGCCTTGCACGCGCGGTGCAAGCGAATGCGATAATGACAAAACGCGCTTTTCCCTGCGTGAATAATCAGGATTAGCATTGCCGTCTTCCACAATAGCCACCACCGCCCCCGCCACCGATCACCGCGCGCTCATCGCGCTGCTGATCGTCGCGGCGTTTGTCATTTCCGGCGGCATTCATTATCAGACGCCGATGCTGGCGACGATCGCCGCTGAGTTCAAGGCCAGCCCGGCGGCGACGGGGTGGATACCCACGCTGTCGTTTGGCGGCATGCTGGTGGGCGTCGGGCTGCTGGTGCCGCTGGGTGATCGTATCGACAAGCGCTGGCTGATCATCGGCATGATCGCCGTGCTCGGCGCGGCACAGGCGGTGATGGTGGCCGCGCCGTCGATCACCGTGCTGGCGGCGGCGAGCCTGGTGACCGGCATGTGTTCGTCGGTGGGGCTGGTGTTTATTTCCATCGTCGCCGAGATTGCGCCTGAAAAACATCGCGGGCGCGCGGTGGGCACGCAACTGATGGCGATGTTCATCGGCATTTTGTTCGCGCGCATCGCGGGCGGCTTGATCGCCGCGCATTTTGGCTGGCGCTGGAGCTACGTGGTGTCTACCACGTTGCTGGTGGCGCTGCTGCTGGCGTTGCTGGCATGGCTGCCGCACACGCGCGCCACTTCGCGCTTGTCTTACCGCGAACTGCTGTGGTCGATTTTTGTCATCATGCGCCAGCACGGCAACGTGCAGCGCGCGGCGTCGTTGCAGTTTTTGCTGGGCATTTGTTATGGCGGCTTCTGGGCGGTAATGGCGCCGATGATGGCGGCGCTGCATCACCTGGGGCCGAGCGAAGCCGGTCTCATCGGCATTCCGGGCGCTGCGGGCATACTGGTGGCGCGGCCCGCGGGGCGCTGGATGGATCGCTCGGGGGCGGCGCCGGTGGTCACCACCGGCATCGGCGTGATGATCGCCGCATGGCTCGTGTTCGGCTTCGCGGCATGGTCGATTGTGTTTGTGGTGATCGGCGCGATTTGTCTCGATTGCGGCCTGCGTACCGCGATGGTGGCGAATCAAACGCTGGTCAATGCGGCGGTGCCCGATTCACGCGCGCGCGCCAACACCATTTTCGGCATGCATGTGTGGTGCGGCAACGCGGTGGGCGCGTTTTTGACCAGCACTGCATTCGCTTGGTTCGGATGGCTGGCGGTGTGCGCGATTGCGCTGGTTGCGTCAGTGCTGGCGCTGCTGATTCATTGGGGGTTTATTCCCATCGGCAAGAAGGCGGCGTGAGTGAGGGCAGCGCGACGCCATGAATAAGGCAGCACTGGTACGCCGCTTACTCCGTTAAAAACCGCGCCCGGAGTTCAGGCGTAGGCACCATGCACGACTCCTGCCGTCCAAACCAGCGATAGCGATTGCGGGCAACGATATCGTAGGCCCAGTCGCGCACCGGACGGGGAATGATTTTTACCGCACCCAGCAGCCGCCACGCGCCGCGAAAATAACGCGCGATGCGAATTGCCGCATCCGATCTGGCGTAAACCTTGCCATCTGCGATCAGGATAAACGACTTGGTGTCTTCGGGATTGAATCCGTGTTCACGCATCAGTCGCGCGCCCAGAGGCGATTGCATCGCCGCGAAACGCAGCGCTGGATCGGCCTCGTGCCGCAGGATAAACTGGACTGACTGCGCGCAAAGATTACACACGCCATCAAAAATAATCAGATTGTCCAATCAACGATCTCCGCCGCCGCGCACACCGAACAGCAGCGCCAGTACCAGCAGCGCCACACCGGCATTTAAAGCCACGGCGGCGTGCAGCCCGTAATGCATACTCAAGGCGGAATCCAGTGGCGCCCAGATCACCACTGAGAGCACCAGGGCCCACCAGGTGCCGCGCGTGGGGTGGCGAAAAAAAGCCCTGACCAACGCATAAAAAAGCACACCCCAGCTTGCGACTGTCGGGCCGAATACGCTGATGAGAAACAGCACTTCTTTGGGCGTGTTGCCGGCGCCGAAAATCGCCGAAGCCAGCGCAAGATGCAGTGAAGGCGCCAAAGGCAGCATCGTGAGCAACAACCCGGCGGCAACGTGCGCCAGTGCAATCGCAAGCAGCAGCCTTTGCACCAGGCTGGCGGTGTGTGAATGGATAGTCATTTAGTCTATCTTCAGTCGATTTTCAGATTCGCCTGCTTGATCACCTTCGCCCACTTGTCGTATTCGGCGCGCACGAAGGCGGCGAATTCCGCCGGCGAGGTTCCCACCGGTTCGTTGCCGGCCTTCACCAGCTTGTCCTTGATCTCGGGGCTGCTCAATGCGCGGCGTGATTCTTCGTGCAGGCGGCGCACGATGTCCGCGGGCGTGCCGGCAGGCGCATATAAGCCGTACCAGCCGGTGACGTTGTAGCCGGGAACGCCGGATTCGGCGACCGTCATCACCTGCGGCAATTCGGCGAAACGCTGCGTGCCGGTGACGGCAACGCCGCGCAGTTTGCCGTTTTTAGTATGACCCACCATGCCGATGGTGCTGCCGAAGGCGAATTCCACTTCGCCGCCCATCGCGGCGATCATCGCCGGGCCCGCGCCCTTGAACGGGATGTGCAGCCATTTGATGCCCGTCATCGCTTGCAGCAACTCGCCCGCCAGATGGTTGATGCCGCCCGCGCCGGAGGTGCCGTAGCTCAACTGGCCGGGGCGCGCGCGGGCCAGCGCGAGCAACGCTTTGACGTTTGTCACCGGCACGCTGGGATGGCAGGCGATCATGAATTGCCCGCTGGACAACTGCGAGATGAAGGCGAAATCCTTGAAGGTGTCGTACGGCATCTTCGAGCGCATGCTCGGATTGATGGCGAACTCGGGCGACGTGATCAGCAGCGTGTGACCGTCGGGCGCGGATTTGGCGACTATATCCGCGCCGATCAAACCACCGCTGCCGCCGCGGTTTTCGACGACATAGGTGCCGCCGATCTGCTCGGTGAATTTGGCCGCGAGCAATCGCCCCACCGCGTCGTTGCCGCCGCCGGGCGCGAAGGGCGAGATGATGCGTACGGTGCGGGCGGGCCAGGATTGGGCGAGGGTGGGCAACGCGATGCCGGACACTAGCGCAAGGGTTAGTGTGCGAACGAATCCGTTATTCAAATTCATTGTTGCATCCTTATCCAAAAAATTTCTTTTACTCCACCTTCGCCCCCGACAACTTCACCACCTTCGCCCATTTGTCGCGCTCGCTGCGCAGCAGCGCATCGAACTTGGCGGCCGAACCGCCCGCGAGATCCATGCCGAGCGCGGCGTAGCGCTCGTGTAATTCCGGCAGCGCGCGATTGATGGCGCTGTTCAAGCGTTCGACGATGGCGCGCGGCGTTTTGATCGGCGCCGCCATGCCGTACCAGCCGACCACCTCGTAGCCCGGCACGCCGGCTTCGTGGATGGTGGGAATTTCCGGTGCCAGCGGCGTGCGTTTCGCACCGGTGACGGCGATGGTTTTTACGCGCCCGGCCCTGGAGTGCGGGACGATCACGCCGCTGGTGAACGAGACCTGAATCTCGCCGGCAATCAGCGCGCTTAACGCGGGCGCGCCGCCCTTGTAGGGGATGTGCGTCATCTCGATGCCCGCCATGGTTTTTAACAACTCGCCCGACAAATGGTTGGAACTGCCGATGCCGGATGAGGCGTATGACAGCCGCGGATTGCGCGTTTTCGCCAGCTCGATCAACTCTTTCACCGATGCGGCGGGCACGTTGTTGGCCACTGACAGATAGTATTGCGCATCGACGATTTGCGCGACACCGGCGAAGTCCCTGATGGCGTCGTACAACACGTTGCGGTAGAGGCTGGGATTGATCACGTACGTCGGCGTCACCACAATCAGCGTATGGCCGTCCGGTGCCGCGCGCGCGGCCATTTCACCCGCGACGTTACCGCTGGCGCCGGGCCGGTTATCCACCACGAACGATTGACCCAGCATGTCTGCGAGTTTTTGCGTCATCAGGCGCGCCACCGAATCGGTGCCGCCGCCGGGGGCGAGACCCACCAGCACGCGCACCGGGCGGTTGGGATAAGCCTGTCCTGAGCCTGTCGAAGCGGTTTGCGACAACGCGGGGGTTACACACACGGCGCTGCATGCGGTCGCTGCCACAAGAACAAAACCAAATTTCATGACTCTCCCTGATTTGATGGATGACGCGATTTTATTTTATAGAAAACGCATGCTACACCGTGCCCCGCAGCATCGCGGGCAGTAGATGATGATGTATTATAAGTATTTGTTTTTACACAATTATTTTAGATTGTGCGGATGAGGCTTGTGGATCACACTGTGTCAGAGAAAAAATTCCGTCTTGCCCAAGGAGCGTAGATGAAAAAGCAAATCGCCGTGATTGCCGCTTGTATCGTAAGCGCAATGGCGCATGCGCAGACGCCCGCGCCCGCATGGCCCGCGCGCGCCGTGCGCGTGCTGGTGCCGTACGCACCGGGCGGCGGCGTGGACATCGTGGCGCGCGCGCTGACGCTCAAACTCACCGAGCAATCGGGCACGACGTTTATTGTTGAGAACCGTCCCGGCGGTACCGGCATCGTGGCGGGTGAACTCGTTGCGCGTGCAGCGCCCGATGGGCAAACACTCATGGCCTCCGCGCTCGAATTCGCCATCAACCCGGCGATACGCCCGAAGCTGCCGTACGATCCGTTGAAGGATTTCACCCACATCTCGCAACTGGCGAGCGTGCAGTTTTTGCTGGTCAGTCATCCGTCGGTGCCGATACGTTCGGCGCGGCAGATTGTCGAGGCCGCAAAGGCGCAGCCGGGCAGGCTGACTTACGGCTCGTCGGGCACCGGCGGCGGCCCGCATCTGGCAGGCGAACTGTTTCAACTGATGTCCGGCGCACGCTGGACGCATGTGCCGTTCCGGGGTGCTGCGCCAGCGGCGATCGGCGTGATGAGCGGCGAAGTGGATTTTTCATTCGGCAGTACCATCGCGCTGGCCGAACCCGCCAAGAGCGGCAAAGTGCGCGCCATTGCGGTCAGCGGTCCCAAACGGTTTCCGTCGTTACCGGAGGTGCCCACCATCGCCGAATCCGGCGTGCCCGGTTACGCGGCAGTGGGCTGGTACGGATTCTACGGCCCGCCCGCGATGCCCGCCGACCTCGTGCGCCGCATCCACGCCGAATCCGCACGCGCGTTAAACAGCGCCGATGTCAAAGACCGGCTGGAGCGCGCGGGCAACGAGCTGGTGATGAGCACGCCGGAGGAGTTCGTCACGTTCCTGCGTGCCGAGATTGCGAAGTGGGCGCGGGTGGTTAAGGAATCGAAGATGCGGATGGATTGAACACCATGGCAAGTTAGCCAGGACAGCAATGTAGGGCGGAAAAGCGCAGCGCCTTCCGCCATGCTGTCGC
>CAMDDY010000341.1 GCA_945893125.1 Bordetella parapertussis | reverse complement strand
TGCTTACCAAAGTTGTACGAGGCGGTGAGCGCACGGTGACCGAATACGCGCCCGCGCCCAATGTGCTCGCCAATCTGGAAGCATTCGCGGATGCTGCGGAAGGCCGCGCGCCGTATCCCGTGCCGCAGTCGCAAATGATCGCAAATATTTCCGCGCTGGAAGCGATATTCCAGTCGGCGGCTTCCGGCGCCATCGTTGACGTGGTGTCGTAGCATTGGAGTATTCCACCGTGGCGCAAAAGTTTATAATGGTGGTTTATCCCTAATCGCTGATTGGAGGCAGGAGCACTCATGAAACTTTGCCGCTACGGAAAAGACGGACACGAAAAACCCGGCATTATCGACAGCCAGGGCAAGTTACGCGACTTGTCCAAGGTGACTGGCGCGCTGGATGCCGAAGCCTTGTCACCGCGCAATCTGGCGCGCATCGCCAAGATCAAACCCGAAACACTGCCCGTTGAGCCCGGCGCGCACCGTTTCGGCGTGCCGTTCACCGGCATCTCCAAATACGTGGCAATCGGGCTGAACTATTCCGATCACGCCGCCGAAGCCGGCATGGCGGTGCCGACCGAGCCGATTATTTTCATGAAGGCCACCACCTCCATCTGCGGCCCGAACGACGACACCATCATGCCGCGCAACGCCACCAAGCTCGATTGGGAATGCGAACTCGCGATTGTGATCGGCACCAAGGCGCAATATGTCAGCGAGGAAGATTCGCTCAAATATGTCGCCGGCTATTGCGTGGCCAATGATGTCTCCGAGCGCGCGTTTCAGTTGCAATCGTCGCAGTGGGACAAGGGCAAGGGTTGCGATACTTTCGGCCCGATCGGCCCTTGGCTGGTGACCACCGACGAGATGCCGGACGCGCAAAATCTCGACATGTGGCTTGACGTCAACGGCCAGCGCATGCAATCGGGCAATACCCGCACCATGATTTTCGGCGTGCGTAAACTGATTTCGTATTGCAGTCACTACATGACGCTGTTGCCGGGCGACGTGATCTGCACCGGCACGCCGCCGGGCGTGGGCCTCGGCAAAAAACCTAACCCGGTGTTCCTCAATGTCGGTGACGTCGTAACGCTGGGCATACAGGGTCTGGGACAACAACAGCAAAAAGTCGTCGCCGCTATCTAACATGATTAACGCAGCCATCATCGGCCTCGGCTGGTGGGGAAAGACGATAGTCAACGCGGTTCAGGGCAAGAGCGAAAAAATTCGCTTTGTGCATGGCGTGAGTTTTGAACCGGACACCGTGCGCGATTACGCCAGGGAAAAAAACTTTACGTTGAGCACGACGCTCGACGCCGCGCTCGCCGACAGCCAAGTGCAGGTGGTGTGGCTCGCCACGCCGCACTCCACGCATCGCAAGCTGCTTGAGCAAGTCGCGGCAGCCGGCAAGCCGGTGTTCTGCGAAAAACCGTTTGCACTGAAGTTCGACGACGCACTCGCCATGGTCGAGGCGTGCAAAAAAGCCGGCGTTCCGGTGGGTGTCGGGCAGAACAAACGCTTTTGGCCGTCGATGGCGGAACTGCGTCGCGTGGTTGCCAGCGGAGTGCTGGGCCGTGTGCTGCATATTGAGGGCCACTACAGCAACGAAAATTCGAGCAACTTTTTTGCGCCGTGGCGCGATCTGCCATCCGAAACGCCCGGCGCGGGCATGACCGGCACCGGCATTCATATTCTCGATGCCTTCACCAACCTCGCCGGCCCCACTGCGGAAGTCAACGCGCAGTTCGTGGCGACGCAGACGGGACACAACCCGCTCGATACGATCTCGGTGCTGTTCAAATTCACCAACGGCGTCAGCGGCTTTCTCGGCGCGGTACGCCCCTCGCCGTTTTACTGGCGCGTGCAGGTATTCGGCGACAAAGGCTCGGCGGAAGCCGTGGGTGAAACCGAATGCATCACCCGTTTGTCAGGCGGCAAAACCAAGCGCACGGAATTACCCAAGGTCGATTCCCTGCTGTTGGAGATTGAACACTTTGCCGATGCCGTGAGTGGAAAAGCGCCCTACCCGATTACCCCCGATGAAATCGTCAACACCATCGGCGCGTTCGAGGCGATTACCACCTCGATTGAAACCGGCAAGCCGGTGCGTCTAAAGGGGTAGCAGTAAAGCCGCTGTAACGGCTAATCCGGGATATACACGCCCCACGGCATGTCGCCGACTTTGATGTCGGTGGTTTTTTCCAGCTTCGCGGTATCGATCACCGACACCGTGTTCGAGCGTCCGTTAGCCACATACAGTTTATTGCCGTCCGGGCTGATCGCCATGTTCCACGGGCGGTCGCCCACCTTGATGGTCTTGGTAATCTGGTTGCTGGCGACATCAATCACGCCGACTGTGCCGTCGGCGCCATTGGACACAAACACGGTTTTGCCATTGGGGTGTATGCGGATGCCGTTCGAGCGCACGCCCGCCGGTATTACCGCCACCACCTTGTGGCTCGAAACGTCTATGACATACACACGATTGGCCAACTCACACGCCACATACGCGAGCTTGCCGTCGGGCGTGAAGCCGATGCCGCGGGGACGTTTACCGACCTTGATGGTGGTATGCACCTTGCGCGTGGCGACCTCAATCACGTCCACCACCTCCGATTCTTCGGCGCTGACATACACCCACTTGCCGTCACGGCTGAACACCGCGTGCTCGGGGTTTTCGCCTTCGGTCTTCACCTGAAAATCGCGCTTGCCGGTGGCGGTGTTGATGAAATGTACCGAGTTGTCTTCTTCAATCGCCACTGCCAGCAGCTTGCCATCCGGTGAACGATAGACGCCTTCGGGCGATTCGCCGAGATCTACTTTGCCGGTGACTTTGCGCGAAGCGAGATCCACGATTTGCAGCGCATTCGCTGGCTGATCGCTGACGTAAAGTAATTTGCCATCGCGCGATGCCGTCATGCCGCGCGGCCGTTTGCCGGCGGGAAAGGTGGCGACCACCGTATCGTTGGCGACGTCGATCACCGTGATGTTGCCGGACTTTTCATTGGCGACATAAGCGAACGGGGCGGCATATGACGCGGCGATCCATCCGGCGCCCATGCAGGCCAGTGTGACTAAAACAGTTTTTGTTATCATCAGACTTCTCCTCGACTTTTATTTATAAAATGATATGAACACCATCAATACTCGGAACACTCGGCACTAATTCGCCCTGCGCGGCGCTTTTTTGGCACGTGCGCTGGTTTCCTTGATCTGCTCCGGCGTCATCTCTTCCGCCGCCGGCGCGCGCAACGCCATGCCATCCATGTATCCATTTTGCGCCGCTGCGGTCAGCCAGTAATACGCAGCCACCGGGTCTTTGGCGACGCCCGTGCCCGCCAGATAATATCGGCCGAGATTCAGTTGCGCAATACCGACCCCCTGCTCCGACGATTTCAAAAACCATTCGGCGGATTTGACCACATCCTTGGTCACGCCGCGGCCATCCTTGTAATAAATGCCCAATTCGAACTGCGCCTCCGGGTGCGACTGCTCGGCAGCCGACGTAAACCAACGCGCGGCAACTGCATGATCGCGCGCCGCCCCCCAGCCGAATTTATGCATCAGCCCGACGCGATACTGCGCCTCGGCAGTCCCTTTATCAGCGTCCGGCTTGTAGAGCTGGTACGCCGCCGCGTAGTCTTCCTTTTCAAAAGCAGCGCGTGCGGCCTCCAATTGAGCCATCGCGCTCACGGGCCAAGCCAGCACCGCCAGGCACGCCAGCCACGCCATCCTTCGATACATCCAGTTACCCATTACAGCCCCCCCCCCTTCTTCCCACTTGCGAGTTTTGCCGGGCGTTAGTATAACTTGCACTTATGTTCCGTAAACTGCTGACGCTGGCGATTGCCCTTCCCGTCTTGATCGGGATCATTGCCTATTTTCATGCCGGCAGCCCTTCTGCGCAGGACAAGCCCCCGCCCGGCCTGCACGTGAACTTCAACGAAAAAGGTCTCACGCCCAAGGAAAATCTCGGATTCAACTTGTTCTTCGACGCGCGCCTGTCCGACCCCCCCGGCCTGTCGTGCGCCTCATGCCACGATCCCGCGCGCGCATTTTCGGGCAATAACGGTACGACTATCGGTGTCGCACTGGGCAGCCGCCCCGGCATGTTCGGCTTTCGCGATACGCCCACCGCGATGTACCTCGCCAGCGTGCCCAAATTCGGCAGCATCGAAAAAGAAGGCAAACGCGTGCCTGTGGGCGGCCTGTTCTGGGATGGCCGCGCCGACACGCTGGAAGAGCAGGCCAAGGGGCCGTTTTTTAATCCGCTGGAAATGAACAACCGTGACCCGCAATCGCTGATGGCCAAAATCGCCAGCGGCCCCTATGCCGCCGACTTCCGCAAAGTATGGGGTGAGCGCATTTTTGAAAACGCCGAAACCGCGCTGGATGCCGTCGCCGCCTCGATTGCCGCGTTTGAGCGCACGCACGCGTTTCAGCCGTTCAGTTCCAAATTCGATGCCGTGATGCGCGGCCAGGCGAAATTCACCGAGCAGGAACAGCGCGGCCTCGGTTTGTTCACCATAAGGCAAAAAGGCAACTGCGCCTCGTGTCACACGGTAGATGAAGCCTCGCGCGATCCGAAAAAATCCCTGTTCACGGATTTTTCCTACCACGCGTTGGGTTTGCCGCGCAGCATGCGCATCCCCAAGAATGCCACCGACCCCGCTTATTTCGACATGGGCCTGTGCGGCCCGTTCCGCGATACCACGCCGGAGAAAGACCCCCAGGGCTGCGGCCTGTTTAAAGTGCCGACGCTGCGCAATATCGCGTTGACCGCGCCGTACATGCACAACGGCCTGTTCGACAACCTGCGCGACGCGGTGGCGTATTACGCCACGCGCGATACCGATCCCAAGAAGTGGTTTCCCGACGGTAGGAAATTCAACGACCTGCCGCCGCAGTTTCACGCCAACGTCGATGTCGAAACGCCGCCTTACCAGCGCCGGCCCGGACAGCGCGCGCAACTGAACGATGAAGAGATCGACGATATTGTCGCGTTTTTGCGCACGCTGACCGACGGCTACAAGCCGTAGACCCGTTACAAGGTAAACGGTTTCCCATTGACCTCGATGGTGCTGTTCAACGGCACTTTCTGCTCGATCAGGCCTTCCGCAAAACAACCCGCCTTGGCGTTTTTGATGAGATGCGCGAGTTTGTCCGGCGGCGCATCGCTCTCCACCGTGAGATGCGTGTCCACGCCATCCCAGCGATTGTAGACCGTGCCTTTCAGCACCGAGCCGCCGAGAAATTTTCGAAAGCGCACTTTCACTTTGGCGTCTTTGATCGTCAACTTCATCATGTGCGCGTACCGCGCAACCTGAGTCAGCAGTCAGAATCCGACGCCCATGGCCATGTAGGTCATCGGCGACGGATACAAATCGTCGCCGCCGATGCGCTGCGCTTCGTCGCTAAACACCTCGAACTGCTTGAACGTGCCGCGCTTCAATTGCCCCTTGCCCAATACCACTTCGGTAAACACTTCGTTGTCGGTGGTGACGCCCTGCGGCGGCAACTCCGGCTTGTCGATGATGCGGTTGCCGACTTCGGCGGGAAGGTTATTGCCGTCTACCGGTTTGTCCATGAACAGGCCTCCTTGATTAAAGATAACGCTTGCCACCATAGCGCCAATCCACGTTCGCGTCTAATGCCAACCGCAGTGTAAGATTACCGCATCGACACCACAGGATACGCCGTGAAGCATCTG
>CAMDDY010000340.1 GCA_945893125.1 Bordetella parapertussis | reverse complement strand
GACAACTATAATTTTTTCGCCCAGCAATACTTTAAGTCCCAGCTTTTCCAGCAGCGTCGCAATATAAACGCCGCTGGATGCATCGTTATGCACCACCGCGCTCGCCGCAAGCAGCGCGCGTTTAAACGCTTCGGTATCCGACACATCCGGCGCGGGCGCATCCTGGTGCACCACCACGCCCACGCGCGAACGCCCGAGCAGCGCGCGCGTGGCGGGCACAATTTTTCCGGCACTGGCAAATTCATCCATCGCGCCCGCCGTCGCCACCAGCACATCCACCGCCTCACCGGCGGCAATACGCTTGCGCAGTTTCGGCACTTGCGTGAATTCAACTTCGACTTTGTTTCCCGATTCGCGTTCGAACGCCGCGCACAGTTGCGCTACGCCGCCCTTGACCGCGCCCGCCGACAACACCTTGAGTGACATGCCATACCCCCGATTCCATCCATGCCGGCGAATGCCGGCCGATACCGGCACAACGCCACGTTTTGCCGGCCGTGCGCCCAAAACCTTCAGCGCGGCGCCGGCGACGGGTTCTTGATTCAAAATTCCGCAACTATCGATGCGCCGACTGTATGGTATTCTCGATTGTAATCGACACTGCGGCAATGGTTAATCCATCGAACCCTACACCGCGCGCCGATTCAGCACCCTATTATCGACTCGAAGGAATCCGTCATGAAAACCATCCACCGCATCAAAGGCGTGCTCGCGCCGGTATGCACCCCGTTCAAGGCCGACTACAGTCCCGATCACAATCGCTTTGTCGCGCAGTGCAAATGGATGCTGGGCCAGGGCTCCGGCATTGCGGTATTCGGCACCAACAGTGAAGCGAATTCGCTTTCGACCAATGAACGCATGGCATTGCTCGATTCGCTGTTGCAGGCCGGCGTTGACCCCGCGCGCATGATGCCGGGTACCGGCTGCTGCGCGTTTACCGACACCGTGCGTCTCACCGAGCATGCCGTCAAAGCCGGCTGCGCGGGCGTGCTGATGCTGCCGCCGTTTTATTACAAGGACGTTCCCGAAGAAGGCCTGTTTCGCCATTTCTCCGAAGTCATCGAGCGCGTCGGTGATGCGCGGCTGCAAATTTATCTGTACCACATCCCGCCTGTCGCCGTGGTGCCCATCACGACCAAGCTGGTTGAGCGGCTGTTGAAGCGCTACCCCAAAGCCATCGCCGGCATGAAAGACAGCTCCGGCGACTGGAACAACACCAAAGTGTTTCTCGACGCATTCGCAAAACAAGGCTTCGATGTATTCGTCGGCAGCGAATCGTTCCTGCTCGCCAACATGCGCAATCACGGCGCGGGCTGCATCAGCGCCACCGCGAATGTGAACCCGGCGGCCATCGACAAACTTTATCGTGAATGGCAAAACGCCGACGCCGATGCGCAGCAGGCGCAACTCGACGTGATACGCAAGACCACCGGCCAGTACATCATGATCCCGGCGTTGAAATCCGTCATCGCGCACTACGCGCGTGATCCCGAATGGGCTACCGTGCGCCCGCCTCTGGTCGAATTGACTGCCACGCAGGCGCAAACGATCGTTGATGGCCTGCTGAAACTCGGATTCGATATGCCGGGCTTGACGAAAGCCGAAACCGCAAACGCTTGATGCAATCACCCGTGAAAACAGGCGTAATCATGAAACGCACCCTACTTATTGCCGCCGCGTTCGCCATGATGTCCGGCACGGCATTGGCCAATAACAAAATCGAAAGCATCAAGATTGAGCCGGCCGTCATCAAAGCCGGATCGTCCGTCACCATCACTGTCACCGGCGATGAAACGCAAGGCAGCAACTGCGGCTTGCGTATCAACTACGGCGATGGCGACGGCCTCGACGTGAAGGTCGTCAACAGAGACCAGTTCCCGCGCACTGTCAGCAAAACCTATGCCAGGCCGGGCACCTACACCGTCAGCGCCGAAGGCAAAAAAGTCACCAGCCATTTCGGCTGTAGCGGCGGTGCGAAAGCCATGCTGGTCGTGGAGGCGTTGCCCGCGCCGGCACCAGCGGCAACAACGCCTGCACCCGCCCCGGCACCGGCCGCGAAGCCGGGCGCCAAGACCATCGGCAACTGCCCCGCCGGTTATCAGGCCAGTTATGTCGCCGCCGACGGCAGCTTTGCCTGTAAGCCGCCGGTAGGCGCCGTTGCCAGCGCGCCCAATCTTGTTTGTCCTGCGGGCTACGCCGGAAGCCGCGTGGCGGACGGCAGCGTGCAATGCAAGCCTATCCCGAAGCCCGTGCCCAAACCCAAGACGCAATGCCCTGCGAATCTGATTTATTTTGAGAATCCGGACGGCGCGTTTGGCTGCCGGAAACCGGCGGGCTGATTATTGGCTCGACCGAAGTCGTAGCAACAAAAAAGCGCGCCGATGGCGCGCTTTTTTTTCCATACAAATCTGCAACTGCACACTTACTATGCATCACCTTGATAGGGGTATCGAACGCCCTCCCTCAGGCAAAAACAATCGTTACCCTGCCGCCTTCGCGCCGCTTGGGCGCCTCCTTGATCACTATCTGCACATCACGCCCAAGGCTGGTAAGGCAATCAATCAGTTTGCGCTCGGAAAACCCGCGAAACCGTCCGCGCAGCATCGCGGAGAGTTTAGGCTGGGTCAGTCCCAGAAGCTTTGCCGCTTCAACTTGCGTAAGCCCCCGGTGCTTGATCAACTCGGCAATTTTGGAAACGAGTTGCGCCTTGACCAGCATTTCGGCGGCGGCGGAGTATCCGAGATCAGCGTAAACGTTATCGCTCACAAGCGTGATCCTTGTATTTTGTCGGGAACCAGCAGTTCCAGGTTTGGAAAGTAATCAGCATACCGCCGTGCATCACGCGTAAGCAACGGAATGCCAAGCACCGCCGCATGCGCTCCAATAAAAAAATCCGGCAGTGCGCTGGTGCGTGTGCCGCCGCGCGCCTTGTATCGCTGAAACGCCTTGCCCGCCAGAAACAAGGCTTCGCGCGGCATGTCCTCCACGCTGATTTGTATGCGTTTAAGCATGGCGTCCACTTGTTCGATGCGTTCGAAACCAACGGAAATCTCGGCGTAGATCACGGCATTGATTGCAAGCGGGCGTTTGACGGCGGCGCTTTCCAGTTGCTGCTGCGACCAGTCGGCCCACTTGGGATCACTCTCAAGCACGTCGATAATGACGCACGAATCGACCAGAATCATTTCTTGCCGGCGCTGAATCCCGGGTCTTGCGCATCGCCATCGTAGCCGCGCAACAGGTTCATGATTTGATCGGTACTCATGCCGGTCTTGCGCGTACCGCGTACGGCAGCGAAGCGGCTATGCGCACGGGCGCGCTTCGCGGGCCGTCCAACCTTGCGCAGCAGCACATCCCCGTTGGCATCGACCTCGAATTCAACCCCGCTGCCGGGGCCGATGCCGAGATACTCCCGTACTTTTTTCGGGATGGTGACCTGACCTTTTACCGTGACTTGATGTGCCATGGATGTTCCTTGGTATTACCGTGATATTAAATGGTAATACTTCGCGCCAGGTCACGCAAGCGTCTATCAGCGCAGTAACCCCGCCTCGCGCATGTATTTCAAAACGCCGGGATGGATCAACTCCCGGCTGGGCGCCGCCGCCAGCGTATTGGCGAGTGTGGATTCCGCCGCCTGCGCGAGCTTCTGCGCAAACGCGCCTTCGCTCTTGTGCAGCGCGCGCGCGAGTTTGTAGGCCACCTCGTCGGGCAGCGACGCACGCGCCAGCACGAACGGCCACGAGCCCACGGAATTTACCGGCGTGGTCTGGCCGGGGTAGCTGTTCGCGGCCATCGTCGCCGCTTTCAGAAACGAATGCTTCGCCATGATGCGTTTGTTTTCTTCGGCGCTGGGGCCGATGAAGCGCGCGCCCGCCGGGCCTTTGGCGATTTCCGCGAACGGCGGCCAGCCCAGGCCGCCGCCCCACATGGCCGCCGCGCGGCCATCGAGCACCATCGGCGGGCCTTCGCCGGCGCTCTTTAATAAAATCGCATCGAAGTCTTTTTGATAATCGAGTCCCATGCCGTCCATCACATAACGCGCCAGCACAATGAAACCCGAGGTGGCCGCGCCCCACACGATGGGTTTGCCCTTGAGATCGGCAATGGTTTTGTACGGACTGTCGCCTCGCACCATGAACATGCCCGCCTGCGAATAGGTGGCGTTGATGATGCGGATGTTTTTTGCGGGCGCGCCGCCGATCCCCATGATCACCTCATAGGTGACTTCGCCGGTAACCAACCCCAGGTCGAGTTTGTCCTGCTCCAGCGACACGATATTTTCCGTGCTGCCCTTGGTGTTGATCGGCTCGATGCCAAGCGTCGCGTCCGCGGCATTCAGCACTTCCGCGTACGGCCAGCCGTAGGCCGGAAAGCCGCCGCCGGGGGTGGCGGTGCCGAAGACGAGTTTGGATTTTTCCTGTGCCATGAGTGTTGCTCCTCTGCTCAACAAAAACACTGCCGATGCGCTAAGTATGTTTCGTCGGGTGTTCATGAGGCTTTTTTAAATATTACATTTTTTGTTTAAAAACAGATACTTACAACAATGCCCCGCGCGCGTTTATCGGCCACAGCGCTTCCACCACGCCTTTGCGCACGCACACAAAATGATCGTACAGGTTCACCGTCGGGTCGCAGTGGCCCGGCACTATTTTTAATTTGTGACCGAGCGGCAACGCCGTGCCCGCGGATAGTTTCAGCACGCCGTGTTCATCGGATGCCTTGATGTACTCCGCGCCCGGCGTATCGAACACGCTCGGCATGCCGGAATCCACGCTCGAGGCTTTCAGCCCCGCATCAACTATCGCGCGATCCGGCGCGGGGCAACTCATCACTGATGTCCACACAAACAGGCTGTGGTCAAAGCGCGGGATGCCGCTTTCCGTCCAATCGTTTTTGGCGTAATCCACGTCCATAAAAATGTATGAACCGGTTTGCAGCTCGTGATACACGCGGCTTGCCGCCTCGAACAAATACGTGCCGGTGCCCGCGCCGGTGACGCGCTCGCACGGGATGCCGGCTTCCGCCAGCAGCGCGGTGGTGCGTTTGACCTTTTCACACGCCGCTTCTATCGCCGCGCGCCGATCTTCGGTTTTGCGCATGTGTTGCGCGCCGCCCTGATACGCCTGCAAGCCGGCGAAGTGCAGATTTTTGCTCGCATGAATTTGCTTCGCGAGCTTAAACGCCGGTTCGCCCGGCTCGATGCCGCAACGATTGGCGCCGACATTCACCTCGACCAGCACGTTAAGCGTGACGCCCGCCTCGCGCGCGGCGGCATCCAGCGCGACAACGTTATCGGGGTGATCCGCGCACACGGCGATTTTCGCGCGCTTCGCCAACACCGCGAGCCGCTTCAATTTTGCCGCGCCCACCACCTCATTCGCGATCAACACATCGTTCACGCCGCCATCCACCATCGCTTCGGCTTCGCTCACCTTTTGACAGCACACGCCCACCGCGCCCAGCGCCATCTGGCGCAGCGCGATTTCAGGGCACTTATGACTCTTGGCGTGCGGACGCACTTTGATATCGCGCCCGGCGAGTGAATCGTTCAAGCGCTTGAGATTGCGCTCAAATGCATCCAGATCAAGGATTAGCGCGGGGGTATCAACCTCGGCGAGCGGCATGCCTATATGAGCGGGGGTGTAATAAGGCATTTTTGAGTGTCGAGTGTTGGGATTGGAGAGACAGTCAGCTTAGTGATCTGGCGCGGGGG
>CAMDDY010000339.1 GCA_945893125.1 Bordetella parapertussis | reverse complement strand
CGCATCGCGGTTAGGGCTTCGTCTTGTGCGTTAAGGTGAAATGCCACTGCGCCGCAGCAGCCGGCTGTGGAGGCGCGCACGAGCGTAATGCCCAGCGCGTCGAGCACACGCGCAGCCGCCGCGTTGGTGGCGGGAGAGAGCGACGGTTGCGCGCAGCCTTCGAGCACCAGCATTTTGCGCGCGTGATTGTTGTGCGGCCACGGTTTTGCGGGGGCGATACGCGCGGGCACTTTTTGTTTTAGCGCCGCAGGCAGCAGCGGACGCACCCATTGTCCGAGTTTGAGCAGCGGGCCGAACAGCGAAGGGTTGGGGATTACCTTGCGCAGCGCGGCGCGTTGCATTGAATCAACCGCGCCGCGCCCGACTTGTTTTTCCACCACCTCGCGACCAATGTCGAGCAGGCGACCGTACTGCACGCCCGACGGGCAGGTGGTTTCGCACGAGCGGCAAGTGAGGCAACGGTCCAGATGCAACTGCGTTTTTGCCGTGGCGGTGGCGCCTTCCAACACCTGCTTGATTAAGTAGATGCGCCCGCGTGGGCCGTCGAGTTCGTCGCCGAGCAACTGATACGTCGGGCAGGTCGCGGTGCAGAATCCGCAATGCACGCACTTGCGCAGGATGCTTTCGGCCTCAGCGCCGGCGGGCGTGTGCTTTATAAAGTCTGCTAATCGAGTTTCCATGTAAGCTATTGTTTTTATTTAATATTTTACATGTATGGATAGAGGCGGCCCGGATTCAGAATGCCGGCGGGGTCGAAGGTTTGTTTCAGCTTGCGGTGTATGGCGGCGAGCGCGGGCGATAGCGGATGAAACACATCGCTACGGTGATCGCCGCCGCCACTGCCACGAAAGAGCGTGGCATGGCCACCGGCGTTGGCGGCTGCGCTACGCATCGCTTCCGCGCTGGCGGTTGTTTGCAGCCAGCGCAGCGCACCGCTCCATTCGATCAATTGTGTGCCGGGCAGAGTGAATACGGGCGCGGTGGATTTCACCGACAGCCGCCACAACGCCGGTTCGCTTTTAAAAAACGGATCATTGTGATTGCGTATGCCGCGCCAGAATGTTTCGGCTTGTGCTGCTTCGACAACTTCGCCGCCGAGTTTTTTGCGCGCGGCTTCCACCGCGCTGGCCGCACCCGACAGACGAATACCAAGATCAGCGCCGCACCAAGCGGTTGCGGAGATTGGCAGCGGTTGCCCGGCCCATGTGTTCATCAGCCGTATCGCGTCGGCTTGGTTGTGCTGTTGGCGCAACGTGATTTCGGTTGCGGGCAACGGCAGGGTTTTTAACGACACCTCAAGTATCACACCCAGCGTACCCATCGCACCCGCCATCAAGCGGGACACATCGTAACCGGCGACGTTTTTCATCACCTGGCCGCCAAAGCGCAGATCAGCGCCGGTGCCGTCGAGGATGCGCACGCCCAGCACCAGATCGCGCGCAGCACCCGCATACGGGCGGCGCGGGCCGGAAAGTCCGGCGGCGATGCAGCCGCCGAGGGAGCTGTTCGCGCCAAAATGCGGCGGCTCAAACGCCAGCATCTGGCCTTTGTCGTTGAGTGCTGCTTCAATCTCCGCCAGCGGCGTGCCGGAGCGCGCGGTGATCACCAGCTCAGTGGGCTCGTATTCGACGATGCCGCGATAGGCGGCGGTGGACAGCGTTTCGCCGGTGGTGGGGTTGCCATAGAAATCTTTGGTTCCGCCACCGACGATGCGTAGCGGGGTTTTGTTGGCGGAAGCCTCACGTACGGTCTCTGAGAGCTGCTGGATGATGGTGTCCATCAGCGAGATACCCGTCGCACACCACTGCTGTCATTCCCGCGTAGGCGGGAATCCATAACACAGTGCCACTTGAAACAGTGCGCCCCCATCCTACCTTCCCTCAAGGGAATGACAGCAGTCGCATAAGGTGGGAACGCTACGTTTTTCCCACCTAACTGTCTGTGTTATGGGTTCCCGCCTGCGCGGGAACGACAGTACTGGTATGGCGGCTTTTGTTTGCATTGAATGAATGCGGCGAGCGAACCTAAAACCGCGCCAATTCCGGAAACTTAATCTGCCCCGCATGCACATGCATGCGCCCCATTTCCGCGCAGCGGTGCAGCGTGGGAACGGCTTTGCCGGGGTTCAGCAGCCCGGTTGCGTCAAACGCGCGCTTCACCGCATGAAACATCGCCAGTTCGGGTGCGGCAAACTGGTCGCACATGGAATCTATTTTCTCCACGCCCACGCCGTGCTCGCCGGTGATGGTGCCGCCGACATCTATCGACAATTTCAAAATCTTCGCGCCAAATTCTTCCGTGCGTGCGAGTTCGCCGGGCTTATTCGCGTCATACAAAATCAGCGGATGCAGATTGCCGTCGCCAGCGTGAAACACGTTCATGCAGCGCAGATTGTATTCAAGTGACAACTCGGCAATGGCTTTCAGCATGCGCGGCAGCGCGCGTTTGGGGATGGTGCCGTCCATGCAGTAGTAATCAGGCGACACACGTCCGGCAGCCGGAAACGCGGCCTTGCGCCCGGCCCAGAAGCGCACGCGCTCGGCCTCCGATTGCGACACGCGCACTTCAGTCGCGCCGCTGGTTTGCATTACCGCTTTCATGCGCTCTATTTCGTCAGCGACTTCCTCGGCGGCACCATCGGACTCGCACAATAAAATCGCTTCCGCATCCAGCGGATAACCCGCGTTGACGAACGGCTCCACCGCGCCGGTGGTGATTTTATCCATCATCTCAAGGCCGGCGGGGATGATGCCCGCCGCGATGATGTTGGCTACGGCCTGCCCGGCTTTTTCAACATTATCAAACGCGGCCAGCACACACTGCGCGCGTTCGGGTTTTGGCAGCAGCTTGACGGTGACTTCGGTTATCACCGCCAGCAAGCCTTCCGAGCCGGTGAGCAACGCCAGCAAATCGTAGCCCGCCGCATCCAGACTATGACTGCCGATTTCAATGAATTCACCTTCGACCGTGTAAGCGCGTAGCTTCAATACGTTATGCACGGTGAGTCCGTACTTAAGGCAATGCATGCCACCGGAGTTCTCGGCCACGTTGCCGCCGATGGAGCAGGCAATCTGGCTCGACGGATCGGGCGCGTAATACAGGCCATGCGCGGCAGCGGCATCGGAAATCGCGAGGTTGCGCACGCCGGGTTGCACGCGCGCGGTGCGGGCGAGCGGATCGATTTCGATAATGCGCGCGAGCTTCGCCAGCGACAACAGCACGCCGTTGCCCAGCGGCAGCGCGCCACCCGACAAGCCGGTGCCCGCGCCGCGCGGCACCACCGGCACTTTCATCTGGTGGCAGGTTTGTAGTACGCGCTGCACTTCGGCTTCGGTTGCAGGCAGTGCCACGACCATCGGTAGCTGACGGAACGCGGACAGGCCGTCGCATTCGTAGGGCTTGACGTCTTCGGTGTTGTATAACACCGCTTGTTCCGGCAGAAACGCGCGAAGCGCAGCGGCGACATCGCGCTGGCGGGCGTGGTCTATCGGGGCGGGTTTGTCGAGCGCGCTCATGAACTGATTCTAGCGTATTGACTCCGTGCGGTGCGCACGTTACGTTGCGGCTGTCACTCGGGAGGAAGGGAAATGAATAACGTAATAGTTCGGGCCGCCATTGGCGCGGGCGTGGTGTTCGCGGCAGGTGTGATTGCCTTGCCGGCATCAGCGCAGCAAAACTATCCAACGCGCGTGGTGCGGCTGGTGGTGCCGTTTCCGGCCGGCGGCGTGGCGGACGTGCTGGGGCGCATGATGGCGCAACGCCTCTCCGCACAGTATGGCCAGCAAATGGTGGTGGAGAATCGCGCTGGTTCGGGCGGTCACGTGGGCGCGGAATTCGCCGCGCGTGCCGCGCCCGATGGATACACGATTATGTTCGGCACCATCGGCATCCACGCGGCGTACGGTATTTATTCCAAACTCACCTATGATCCGGCGAAAGATTTGCAGCCGGTGAGCCTGCTGGCCGACATGCCGAACATATTGGTGGTGCATCCGTCGTTGCCGGTGCGCACGACCAGGGAATTCATCGCGCTCGCCAAAGCGAAGCCGGGTGAACTCAATTTCGGCACGGCGGGCAGCGGCTCATCCACGCACATGATCGGCGAATTGTTCAAAGTGGTGGCCGGCGTGAACCTCACGCACATCCCGTACAAAGGCAGCGCGCCCGCGATGGTGGATCTGCTCGGTGGGCAGATACATCTGATGTTCGAGAACCTGCCGGTGGCGATACAGAATGTGCGCGCCGGCAAAATACGCGCCATCGGCATGACCAGCCGCAACCGTTCGGCCAGCATGCCCGAAGTGCCCACCATCGCCGAAACCGGCGTGCCCGAATACGAAGCCACCGCGTGGTTCACCATCGGCGCTGGCGCCAAAGTGCCGGCGGACATCGTGCGTAAACTCAACGGCGATATCGATGCATGGATCAAAGCGCCCGACATGCAGGCCAAGTGGAAAGACATGGGCGTGACGCCGCTGGGCGGCTCGCCGGAAGCGGCGGCGAAGTTTTTCGCCAGTGAAACGGTGAAGTGGAATCGGGTTATCAAGGCGGCGAATATTCGCGGGGATTAACGTCAACGTCAAAATCTTTGACACAGATTTCGCGGATTTACGCAGATTAACCCCTTAAAGTCCCAAGGAATAATATACGTAAGTATTTGTTTTTAAATTATTTTATCTGCGTTAATCTGCGTAAATCTGCGTCAAAAAAAGGGTTTCCATGACCACCAAATTCAACGCCGTCACGCTCGAAATGCTGTGGACGCGGCTGATCTCCATCGTGGATGAAGCCGCCGCCGCGCTGGTGCGCACCTCGTTTTCGACCATCGTGCGCGAGTCGAATGATTTTGCTTGTGTGCTGACCGATGCGCGCGGGCGTTCGCTGGCGCAGGCGACTGACAGTATTCCGTCGTTCATCGGCACGGTGCCGCGCACCATCAAACATTTTCTGACGGAGTTCCCGGTGGAAACACTGGAGCCCGGCGACGTGCTGATTACCAACGACATATGGCTCGGCACCGGGCACTTGCCGGACATCACGTGCGCCAAGCCGATTTTTTTGAAACGCAAGCTCGTCGGCTTCGCGGGCAGCGTGGCCCACGCGCCGGACATCGGCGGCAAGATGCGCTCGGCCGATGCGCGCGAGGTGTTCGAGGAAGGCTTGCAGATTCCGGTGATGAAGGTGATCCGCCGCGGCCAAATCGACGCGACGTTCGAGCGCTTCGTGCGTAAAAACGTGCGCGTGCCCGATCAGGTGATGGGTGATCTGTGGGCGCAGTTCACCGCGCTGCATCTGATCGAACAACGCGTGCTCACCGTGCTGATCGAACAAAAACTCACCACGCTGGAACACCTGGCCGATGAAATCCACCGTCGTTCCGAGGCGGCGATGCGCGCGTCCATCCGCGCGGTGCCCAACGGCGTCTACCATCACAGCGCGGTGTGCGATGGGTTCGAGGCCCCGATTGAACTGAAAATGGCGATGACCATACGCGACGAAGATATCGCCATCGACTTTGCCGGCTCGGCGGCGCAGGTGCCGCGCTCGATCAACGTGTGCCTCGCCTACACCAACGCCTATACCTCGTATGGCGTGAAAGCCGTGCTGTCGCCGAACATCCCGAACAACGAAGGCGTGCTGCGGCCCATTACCGTGACCGCGCCCGAAGGCTCGATACTCAACTCCACGCCGCCGGCGGCGGGCGGCGCGCGCGCGCTGATGGGGCA
>CAMDDY010000338.1 GCA_945893125.1 Bordetella parapertussis | reverse complement strand
GCATGGTGATTTCAAGCCCGTCCGCGCGGATTTTTTCAACCTGCGCGGGCCATTGGTCGATGACGGTAATGTCGTAACCCGCCTTGGTTAAATCAGCGGCTACGCTACTGCCGATGGCGCCGCAACCGAGCACCGCGATTTTTTTGTTCATGAGCTTTCATCCAACGATAAGTAGGCGGTGATTGTGCCAGTTTCAACGGCGTAACGGCGGGCGCTTGACGCCGCCGCGCGACAGGCGGAATCTCTGCCTCACAACAACCCAGGGGGATTCCACATGCTGCCGAATGACACTGCCGCCAACCGCCGCCAGTTTCTGAAATGGATGTCCGCGAGCCCGTTGCTCGCCTCGCCGGGCTATATCGCCAGCGCGCTCGCGGCGGAAGCCGTGCCCACCACGCGTTCGCCCGATCCGTTGATGTGGGGCTCGCTCACGCCGCAGAACATCATCAGCAACCCCAAGGATGCGATCAACGTGTTCGATTTTGAATTGGCGTGCCGCAAGAATGTGCCGCCCGCGCATTTTGGTTACATGGCTTCCGGCATTGACGATGAAGTGACGTTGCGCGCCAACCGCGAAGCGTTTCTCAAATATTATCTGCGCCCGCGCCGTATGAACGATGTGTCGAAGATGGACATGAGTATGGAGATTTTTGGCACCACGTACGCGTCGCCGATCGGCATTTCGCCCACGGGCGGCAACAAGGCGTATCACCCGGATGGCGAGGTGGCCGTGGCGCGCGCCGCCCGAACCGGCAACCATCTGGAAATGCTCGCCACCGGCGCCACGACATCAATCGAGGCCGCGATGGAGGCGCGCGGCGGGCCGGTGTGGTTTCAGCTTTACGCCACATCGAGTTGGGAGGTGGCGCGCGCGCTGATAAAACGCGCCGAGGGCGCCGGCTCGCCGGTGCTGGCGGTGACAGTGGATCGCGTCGGCGGGCGCAATCAGGAGACGCTGTTCCGGCTGCGTCGCACCGACACGCGCGAGTGCAAGCAATGCCACACCGCTGCGTCGGGCGGCGGCGGCAGCGGCGGGGATCGTGATCGCCGGCCCAACTACGCGGGCATCGATGTCTCCAAAGTGGCGAGCATGCAATCGAACACCATGACGTGGGATTTTGTGAAGCGCGTGCGCGACACGACCGGCATGAAGATCGTGTTGAAGGGCATACTCACCGCCGAGGATGCGGCGCTGGCGGTGCAGCATGGCGTGGATGGCATCATCGTCTCCAATCACGGCGGTCGCGGCGAAGACAACGGTCGCGGCGCCATCGATGCCTTGCCTGAAGTAGTCGAAGCCGTAAAGGGACGACTGCCGGTGTTGATCGACAGCGGCTTCCGGCGCGGCACCGATGTGGTGAAGGCGCTGGCGATGGGCGCGCGCGCCGTGTGTATCGGGCGACCGTATCTGTGGGGCCTCGGCGCGTTCGGTCAGGCGGGCGTGGAGCGCGTGCTGGAGCTCTTGCGCGTCGAAACGCGCGCAGTCATGCAGCAGTGCGGCGCGCGTTCGATCAAGGACTTGACGCCGAATCATGTGCGCAAGCATTGATATTATAACTATATGTTTTTAAAGGAATAATTATGCCCGTATCGTTGCCAAACCCCATTAAAGAATTATTCAAGCAGGACAAAATCGCGCTCGGCATGAACGTGCGTCTCGCGCGTTCTGGCGATATTGCGGGCATCGCTAAAAGCACGGGACATGATTTTATTTTTATCGACTGCCAGCATTCGCTTTACAACGTCGAGACCATTGGCCACATCGCCATGGCCGCCAACGGCATCGGCATCGCACCGCTCGCGCGGGTCAGCAGTTGCGACGATCAGCAGACGCAGGTGTTGCTCGACAACGGCGTGATGGGCATCGTGTTTCCGGATGTGAACACCGCCGATCAGGCGCGGCGCGCGGTGCGCCGCTCCAAGTACCCGCCCATCGGCACGCGCTCGGTCGGCGGTGGTTATCCGATTCTGAATTACCGCCCCACGCCGGTGCCCGATGCCGTCGCTGCATTGCAGGACAACACGCTGGTGGTGTGCATGATCGAAACGCAGGAAGGCCTGGATAACGTTGAAGCCATCTGCGCGGTGGAAGGTGTCGATGTGGTTCACGTCGGTTCGAATGATTTGCTCACCGCGATGGGCCACCCCGGCAGCTTCGGCAGCACGCAACACATCGCCGCGCTGGAGAAAGTCATCGCTGCGTGCAAGAAATACGGCAAGGTGCCCGGCGTGGGCGGCGACCGCAATCTCGCGCGACAGGTAGAATTCATCCGCAAGGGCATGCGCTTTATTACCACCAACAGCGAGATCGCGTTCATTCTTGCCGAGGGCGCGCGCGTGACCGGGGAACTGCGCACGGCGTTGGCGTGAGCGCATTGTGCATGAGGTTAGCGGGCGGACAATATGAACACGGTGAACACGGAAATCGAATTTGATGCCGAGGAAGAAGCCGCGATCATCGCAGAGTTGCAACGGTTGCGCGCAGAACCGCCGCCGGTAAATCCGCGCCCGTATGGATGCCTGACGTTTGTGGTGGCTGCCGCGTTGCTGCTGTTGGTGCCGCAGTTGCCGAAATGGTTTGGGTGGAATTTGCCGCAACCCGTGGTGCAAATACTTTTTTGGCTGTTGGTGGTGGCGCTGGCGGGCGGATTTCTCATCGGGGTCTTTGTCGGCAGCGGCGTGTATGCACGTGCTTTACACCGCGCATCGGAATCGCTTGAATGGCTGGCGAGTCATCCCGGATTGACCGATCCGGTAGCGCGGCGGCACGCCGTGACGTTAATCGACAGTGTTATTGTGAGCGACGGCCCGACGACGTCCAGCACGATTGATATTGATCAAGCGAAGAAAAAACTTGGCGCAAATTTACAATACGTAATCGCGGTGGAGCGCGTGTTGGTTGCGGAAAATATTGCGTATGTGCAATTCGGCGCGGTGTGAAGCCGCTACAATGACGGCGTGTCGCATTTTATAGAGAAGGCAGGACATGAGTAACAAACAGCGGTCATGGCTGGTGATTCCGGCGAACAAACCGGACGCGGTTGCGCAAGCAGCAACCTCTGGTGCGGATGTGGTCGTGCTGGATCTGGTTGAATTTGTGCGCGACGAACAAAAGGCCGCTGCACGTGAAAAAGTTCGCGCGGCCATGGGTGCGGTACGCGCGGGCGGCGCGCAGGTCTACGCGCAGATCGATCCGCAACAGCATGAAGCCGATTTGCGCGCCTGCGTGTGGCCGGGCTTGAGCGGCATCGTGGTGTCGCGCGCGGAATCGCCGGCGCGGATCATTGCTATCGACAAGGTTATTTCGGTATTGGAAACAGAACGTGGCATGCCCGCCGGTTCCACCGGCATGGTGCTGGCGCTCGAAACCGCGCGCGGCAATCAGGACGCCTGCGATGTTGCCAGCGCGAGCGTGCGCGTACGCGCGCTCACGCTGGGCCGCGCCGATCTCGCGATGGATTTGCGGCCGGAACCGTCCGGTGAAATTCACCAGATGCCGTACCTGATGCAGCGGCTCGTCATCATCGCGCGCGCGCTGAACGTGACGCCGCTGGGCGCATGGTGGCGCGCGCCGGATCGCGGGCTTCTGGCGACCGCTGAGAACACCTTGCAGGCGGCGAAGCGCGGCCGCGCCGTCGGGTTCAAAGGCGCTTTGTGTTTGCGCGCCGATCAGGTTGAGCCGCTGAATAAAATGTACGCGTAGGAATCATCATGACCCAACAAAAAGTTCGCCGCTCCGGATTAACCATGCCCATCGTCACGCCGCGTTTTGTCGATCAGGCATGGCGGCGCGGCTGCGATTTCGTCACCCTCGATCTTGAAGACTCGGTGCCGCAAGACCGCAAGGCCTACGCACGCACGCTGGTGAAGGAATCGATACCGAAAGTCACGCGCGCGGGCACCGAGGCTTTTGTGCGCATCAATCACGAGCATCTGGAGGCGGATCCCGCGGCGGCGGTGTGGCCGGGGTTGTCACGCATCAAGTATCCGAAAACCGAAACCGCCGATGAAGTGCGCGCGCTCGATGCGCTGATCACGCGTTATGAAAAGGAACGCGGCATTCCTTCCGGCGCCATTGAAATAGACCCCGGCATCGAAACCGCGGTGGGCGTGACCAACGTGTATGACATAGCCGCTGCCAGCCCGCGCATCAAGGAGTTCGGCGCCACCAACGGCGGCTACGACATGTCGCGTGATCTGGGCGTGGAAATGTTCGTGCCGTACGATCAGTTTGTGTATCTGCGCGGCGAAGCGAACCTTGCCGCGCGTGCGCTGGGCCTCGGCGTGCGCGCAGCACCTTTTATCGCGAACACCAGCGGCAGTGTGAGTGACGGCAACCGCGCGTTGCGTCTGGCCGAAGCTGCGCGCGCGTGCGGCCTGCGCGTGGGCGGCGGCGGGCTGAACCCGGCGGTGGTGGAATCGCACAACGTGGGTTACACGCCGTCGGCGGACGATATGCGCGACGCGCATTGGGTGCTGGAGCAGTTTGAGCGTTTGCAGGCAGGCGATGAGCCGTGGCTCGAAGTCGAAGGCCGCGTGATAGATCGTTATGAAGCCGGGCGCGCGCGCGGCACGCTGCAATGGGCCGAGTCGTGCGCCGCGCGCAATCGCGAGAAAGCCGAGGCGGTGGCGAAGGTAAAGGCTCAGATTCAGGCACAGGCGCAGCAGTGATGGCGTATCACGGAATCCGTAGCGTATCGGTATGTGCAATCATCGTGGCATTGACATTTCATTTTGCACTGCCCGCACCCAGCCATGCACAGTCCTACCCCACCCGCCCCATCCGCATCGTCGCGCCGTACGTACCCGGCGGCGGTGTTGATTTTGTGGCGCGCGTGATCGCCGGAAAACTCTCCGAGACCATCGGCCAGCAAGTGATTGTCGAAAACCGTCCCGGCGGCGGCACCAACATCGGCTCCGAGGCAGTGGTGCGCGCCGCGCCCGACGGCTATACCGTGCTGCTGGGCGGTGTGCCGAACACCGCCAACATGATACTGTTTAAAAAACCGCCGTACGACGTGGTGAAAGATTTCGCCCCGGTGACACAAACCACCATCGCGCCGAATATCCTCGCGGTGCATCCTTCCGTGCCGGCACGTTCGGTGAAAGAACTGATCGCGTTGGCAAAATCGCGGCGCGGCGAACTCACGTTTGCCTCGGCGGGCATCGGCAGCTCCAACCATCTGTCGGGTGAGATGTTCAGGATCATGGCGGCCATCGATATCATTCACGTGCCATACAAAGGCGGCGGCGCCGCGGTTACTGACTTGCTGGCGGGGCAGGTGTCGATGTATTTCGGCACCACGCCGAGCACCATACCGTTTGTGCGCACGGGCCGCCTGCGCGCGCTGGCGGTGACCGGCGCGCAACGCTCGCGCGCGGCGCCGGATATCCCCACCCTGTCTGAAACGGCGTTGCCCGGCTTCGAGCAATCGGCGTGGCACGGCATACTTGCGCCGGCAGCTACGCCGCCAGCCGTGATTGCAAAACTAAATAGCGAGGTTGTGCGCGTGCTGCGTCTGCCGGAAATCATCGATCGCATGGCCGCGCAAGGCGTGGATACGATAGGCAATTCGCCGGCGGAGTTTGCGGCGTTTATCAAGCAGGATGTGGTGAAGTACGAAAAGCTGGTGAAGTCGGCGGGGATTAAAATTGAATAGTTACCACAGCAATTTTTTGAATAGAGGATTTCCATGCAAGGCGTAAATCAAGCAGTTCCCCATTCCACCGGCGTCGAGC
>CAMDDY010000337.1 GCA_945893125.1 Bordetella parapertussis | reverse complement strand
ACGCGTCTCAACATGCAAGTGCATGGCGTTGAAGGCTGCATGATGAATTCACGCGCCGACAAGCTGGTGCGCGACGCGATGGTGTGGACGCATCTGGCGGGCGACACCGTGCAGCGGATTAAAATTCTGAAGCGGTTGAAATAAGGTCGTCCGTGGCAGATGCATCGTTAAAGCGCCGGGCGAGTCCCGGCGTTTTCGTTAGAAACCTTTGCGTGCATGAGCTTGTGAATTCATGAAACCTGAAATTATTGTTTTGTCGCCGATATTCGCGCCGACGCTGGCCACATTGGAACAACGCTATCTGATACACAAACTGTGGGCCGCTGCGGACAAGGCGGCTTTGCTTCGGAAAATCGCACCGCGAGTACGCGCTCTGGTGACCACCGGGCTGAAAGGCTGTGATGCGGCGACGATGCAGGCGCTGCCCAAGCTGGAAATCATCGCCAGCTTCGGCTCGCCGCGACACACTCTGGATCTGGCGGCGGCGCGCGCGCGTAACATCGTCTGCACGCGCACGCCCGACACCATCACCGAGTCGGTGGCCGATCTCGCGTTGGGACTGATGATCGATGTGATGCGACGCATTGCCGCGGGCGACCGTTTCATACGCGCGGGCCGTTGGGAAAAAGAACTCGCGCGACCCGGCAATGAAGTGCGTAGCAAGCGCTGCGGCATCGTGGGCTTTGGCCGCATTGGGCAGGGTGTGGCTAAACGTGCGCAGGCGTTCGACATGACCATTAGCTACTTTGGACCGAACAAAAAAGATGTGCCACATGCCTATTACAACGATCTCGTGGCCATGGCGGCAGCGGTGGATGTGCTGGTGGTGTGCTGCCCGCTGACGCCGCAAACGCGTGATCTCGTCGATGCGAATGTGATCGCCACGCTGGGAGCGGAGGGGTTTCTGGTCAACGTGGCGCGCGGCCCGTTGGTGAATCAGGCCGCGCTGATTACCGCATTGCAGGAAAAACGCCTCGCGGGCGCGGGAATGGATGTGTTTTGGGACGAGCCGCGCGTGCCGGCGGCGTTGATGGAGATGGACAACGTGGTGATGGCGCCGCATGTCGGTTCAAACACCATGGAAGTGCGCGTGGAGCGCGGACGTAAAGTGCTGGCGAATCTGGAAGCGCATTTTGCGGGGCAGGTGGCGCCGTATCCCATACCGTGACCTCAGTCACCGAATCACTGTAGCCCGGAAGTAGCGCAGCGTATTCCGGGGGCAGGCGTGCCCAACTGGAACATTCGGCCAAGCACGCCATATTGGGCGGCGCGGATGCCGGGTTGTCCCTCGCGACACCTTCCCCGGAATACGCTGCGCTACTTCCGGGCTACAATTTGGCGAAACGTCCGATTTCGTGTTCTGATCGCGCGAGGTGTTTTGATGACGAACGGTAAAGCATTTACGTTGGCGGCACTGCTTGCGGGTGGCCTCTTGCATGCGACTATCGCCGCGGCACAGGCCTACCCCGCCAAACCCATCCGCTTCATCGTCGGCTTTCCGCCCGGCGGCGCGACGGAATTCATCGCGCGCTTGATCGGGCAAAAGCTCACGCAATCAATGGGGCAGCAGGTGATAGTCGATAACCGGCCCGGCGCGGCGGGCAATCTCGGCATCGAACTCGCGGCACGCGCCGCGCCCGATGGCTATACCTTGCTGCTGGTGGCGCCCAATATCACCATCAGCCCCAGCCTTTACAAAAAACTCGGCTACGACACGGTGAAGGATTTCGCGCCCATCGCGCGCGTGGCGGCGGTGCCGATGGTGATAGTCACGCCGGGCAATTTGCCCGCCGCGACGCTCAAGGAATTTATCGCGCTGGCCAAAGCCAAGCCGGGTGGATTGAATTACGCCTCCAGCGGCGTCGGCACCTCGCTGCATCTGGCGGCGGAGTTGTTCAAGCTGCAAGCGGGTGTGAATCTGGTGCATGTCGCGTACAAAGGGTCCAGCCTCGCGATGAATGATGTCATCAGCGGGCAGGTGCATACGCTGTTCATCGGCATTCCCGCGCCCGCGCCGCACATCAAAACCGGGCGTCTGCGCGGACTGGCGGTGATCGCACCGCAACGTTCAGCGACACTGCCCGATGTGCCGACGGCGATCGAGGCGGGCATGCCGAACCTCGATATCACCACCTGGTACGGTGTGTTTGCGCCCGCCGGTACGCCGCGCACTATCGTCACCAAGCTCAACCACGAAATCAACCAGGCGATGCAGGCGGCGGATGTAAAAGAAAAGCTTGCCGCGCAATCGACCAACGCGATCATGGGCACGCCGGAAGCGTTTGGCGCCTACGTCAAAAATGAAATCGCCAAGTGGGCTGAGGTGGTGCGCAAGGCGGGCATCCAACCGGAGTAACGCCATGAACGTGTGTAAGTATTTGTTTTTATTTATATTTTTATATAACACCGCAATGGGGCAGCCCTACCCCAACAAGCCCATCCGCATGATCGTTCCGGTGCCGCCGGGCGGCGGCGCGGATTTTGTCGCGCGCTCGTATGCGTCGCGCCTGAGTGATGCGCTGGGCCAACAAGTGGTGGTCGATAACCGCGGCGGCGCGGCGGGCATCATCGCGATGGAAGCCACCGCAAAAGCCGCGCCGGATGGCTACACCATTATTCAAACCAACATCTCCACCATCAGCATCAATCCGTACATGTACAGCAGGCTGCCGTACGATGCGGAAAAAAGTTTTGCGCCGATTTCGATCTGCACCCTGAATCCACTGGTGCTGGTGGTGCATCCGTCGGTGGCGGCGCGCAGCGTGCCGGAGTTGATCACCGTGGCAAAGGCGAAGCCGGGCGCATTGACGTATGCGTCGCTCGGCAGCGGCAGCATTCAGCACTTGGCCGGCTTTATGTTCGGCAAGGCCGCCGGCGTGAATTTGATCCACATTCCCTACAAGGGCGCCGCGCCCGCGACGGTGGATTTACTCGCGGGGCAGGTGAACATCGCGTTCAGCGGCATCGGCACCGTGATCGCGCATGTGCGCGCGGGCAAACTGCGCGGCCTCGCGACCACGGGCGCCAAGCGCGTGGAGTCCTATGCGGATTTGCCGATCATGGGCGAATCGGGCGGACCCGCGATGCAGATTGAATTGTGGAACGGCTTTCTTGCACCGGCGGGCACACCTGCACCCATCGTTAAACGCCTCGCCGACGAAATCAATCGCATCGCCAAGTCGAGCGATTTGCCGCAAGTGCTGGCGACGCAAGGCACCTCGCCGACCACGAATACGCCGGAAGAATTCGCGCGCTTCATCAAAGCCGAACAAACGAAGTTTTCGCGGCTGGTGAAAGAGTCGGGGATCAAGCTTGATTGAGGGCGTGAGGAGCGCGCTCACCGCCGCAGCGTGGGTTCGATTTTCAACAGCCGCGCCGGATTGTCGCAAAGTATCATTTCGCGCTCGCGGTGCGTGAGGCCCGGTATTGATTCCACAAAATCCACCGGCTGCTTGACCGACATGCCCTGCGGAAAATCGGTGCCGGTGACGATGCGATCCACACCCACTAGGTCGATCAGGTTGCGCATGATGCGTGTGTCGTGCGTGATCAGGTCGTAGTGGAAGCGCCGCAGGTAATCGTAAGTCGGCTTGGTCATGTGGGCGAGTTCCTTGCTTACATGCCGCGCCAGATCCAGCCGGCCGATGAGCCACGGGAACGTGCCGCCCGCGTGCGGCAGAAACACTTCCAATTTCGGGAACGCATCGAGCACGCCGCCGCACACCAGGCTCATCGCGGCATAACCGGCTTCCTGCGGATTACCGAGCGTGTTGATCATGAAGTAATCCTTCATGCGTTCGGCGCCCGACGGATACAGATTGGTGAGGAATAGCGGCAGGCCGAGCGCTTCGGCGCGTTCGTAGATTGGCCAGAATTCTTTCTCGTGCAGATTTTTGCCAAGGATATGTTCGGCGATGAATACCGCGCGCATGCACGGGTGCTTGGCCATGCGTTCGAGTTCCTGCGCGGCGAGCGTCAGATCCTGCATCGGCAGAATAATGCAGCCGTAAAACTTGTCCGGATATTTGTGATGCGCGACGACGCAGGCGTCGTTGTGCGCGGCGGCGAGCTCCAGCCCGAACGCCGGCTTCGCCCAATACATCAGCGGATTGGTCATCGACAGCGCGTAGGTGTCGCACTTGCGCTTTTCCATGTCTTTGATGATGTCCTCGAGGTTGGTCATGGTTTTGCGCATCACCGAAGTCTGCGTGCCGTCCGGCACCGACAACACCACGGGATTACCTTTGGCGTCCTGGCCCATGGTCGCGCCGTTAGCGGGGCCTTTTTTTATCATCAGATCGACGAATTCCTGCGGGTACCAGTGCATGTGCGCGTCGATCACACGGGAGTAGCGGCGCGCGCCGGCGGGATTCACCGTGGCGTCGTCAAGCGTGGCGTGTTTAATCGGATCTTGGTACAAAGTGTGCTCCTTTTAAAGCGATGAATAATTTTTATGGGCAACGGCGTCGGCGGATTCATTCTATGGCAAAGTAGTCGCCTTTCCAATGCGGTGTTTCCATATTGTTTCCATACTGCGATGTGTAGCATGAATAAAAGCAAGCATGATGATGCTGGAAGAGATCCACACGATGAATCAAGCTAGAAGCGGCATGAAAACAAACTGGCAGCCATGGTTGCCCGGTTTCCTGTTGTTCACGGCGCACGCCGTGGCATTCGCGCAGGCGTCCCCCGCGGGCGCGGGCGCGGCTTACCCCGTCAAATCGGTGCGGCTGATCGTGCCCGCGTCGCCGGGCGGTGGCCTCGACATCATGGCGCGCATGCTGGGGCAATCGTTGTACGCGGTGTGGGGGCAGGCGGTGGTGGTGGACAACCGGCCCGGCGCCGGCGTGATGCTGGGTGTTGAAGTGGCATCCAAGGCTGCGCCCGATGGCTACACGGCGCTGGTGGTCAATGCCAATCTTGCATCCAACGCGGTGATGCAGCATAAACCCACTATCGTCAACGACCTGACAGCGGTGACGCTGCTCGCCACCTTGCCCAATGTGCTGTCGGTGCCCGCATCGTCGCCGGCGAAAACAGCCGGTGAGTTTATCGCGCTGGCCAAGGCGTCAAAGCAGACGTTCGGCACCGCGGGCGCGGGTACGCTGGGGCATGTGTTCGCGGAAATGCTTAAATTATCGACCGGAGCGGACATGATCCACGTGCCCTACAAAGGCGGCGGCCCGGTGATGGCGGCGTTGACCGGCGCGCAGATCAGTGCGGCCGTGGTGAGCGTGGCATCCACCGTGCCGCACGTGAAAGCCGGACGCGTGCGCATGCTCGCGGTCACCGGCACGAAGCGCGCCCATATCGCGCCGGACATTCCGACCTTTGCCGAAACCGTGCCCGGCTTGATTCTTGACGGCTGGATCGGCTTGCTGGCGCCCAAGGGAACGCCGCGCACGGTGATGGCCGCATTGAGCGCGTCGGTGCATAAAGTGTTGACGGACGCGACACTGCGCCAACGCCTCGGCGATCAGGGCTATGACGTGCAGACCAGCACGGCAGAGGACTTGGATAAAGTCATGCGCACGGACCTTGCCAAATACGCGAAGGCGATACGTGAGGCGAACATACGCGAATAATGCGTTGTGGCCTTTGTTCAATTACATCTCGACTGGAATCTGACATGAATCTAAAGATTGAACGCGTAGAAATCTTCGGCGTTGCCGTCCCTCTAATTGGCGAATACAAGAACGCCTACAAGAGCAAATCCATCCTGAAAAGCGCCGTCGTGCGCA
>CAMDDY010000336.1 GCA_945893125.1 Bordetella parapertussis | reverse complement strand
ACATCCGGGTGGCTTCCGTCGATGAACTCAAGACGCGCATCCTGAAGGGTATTGACGAATTCAACGCCTCCCCGGTCGTTTTCCGCTGGAACAAGTTTGACCTGGGAGTAGCTTAATGTGTATTTGTTTTATTGGAACGAACTACTAGTAACCTTTACTCGTTCGCGGCGCAAATACTGTCAAATCATCCTGAGTGTTTCGCCGGCAGTGCAACGGCATCGCAAGTGCAAATCAATGGCACATCGTTTGCGCAATCCAGTGCTATTTCGCGTGCCCTCGGTTTGAGATTTGACTCGGACAATCCCGGTCCGCGTGCGTCGCTCGCAACCAAGGGCATGGCAGCGGGCAATGCGGGCAAGAAGTGGAACGTCTGGGGCAACGTGGAAAACAACGATGTTCGTCAAAGTTACCGGGCCGCGAATACTTTCAATACCAGCAATGATTCGGATGTACTGAACACAGTGTTTGGTGCGGACTATTCGTTGTCACCCACGACGGTGGTTGGAGTATCGCTTGCGATAGATCGCGGTGACATGTCCGGTTTCAATGCTGCCCCGGGCAACGGGGTGAACAACACCGATACCAGCGGCTATTCGGTTGCGCCCTATATTGGCATGCAGCTTGGCAAAGGGTTGTTTTTTGATGCCAGCGCCGGTGTGGGCAAGGGCAAGTTCACATCCACCGGCACCGAGGCCAAGTCCGACCGTTGGTTTGGTGCGGCCAATTTAGGCTACGAACACTGGATGGGAAACGTCCAGTTTACCGGTAAGGCGAGTTATCTGCGCGGCATTGAAGACTACGACAATATCAAGTTGGCAGGCGTTGCCACCGTCGGTACTGCAGCCAAGAACACGCTGGGCCAACTGCGGCTGACCGCGCAAGCCGGCTATTGGATGAACGGTGTGATGCCCTATGCTTCGCTGGGTTACGTCTCGGATGTGGAGCGGAAGACCTCTCAGTTTGGCGCGCCCAACAACCCTATCGGCAAAGATGCTTGGGTGTGGTCGCTGGGTGTCAACTTCATTTCGTTGAGCAACGGCTTGACGGGGGGCATCGCCTATAGGCAGGAAGAGGGCCGCAGCAACCAGCAGGCCAAGAACCTCATGGCGAATATTGCGATCCGCTTTTAATGCCGGGAGCAAGGTTTCCATTAACCATGGCCGTGCGATTGAGCACGGCCATTTTTTTTGTGGTGTGCGGATGCGCCACGCTTGATGCGGGGGACCATGCTCGCGCCACAACCGAATCCTGGGCGCGCGAACGCGGATTCACCGCGTCGTCGTTGCGCGCCGGCGGCTTTGACCTGTTTCTGCTGGTGCGGCGTTCGGGACCCGCAGAAACGCTGACGATTTACATCGAGGGCGACGGCGCGCCCTGGGGAACGCCATATCATCCGCCGCGCGATCCCACGCCGCGCGATCCCGTGGCGCTGGCGCTGGCGAGCGCCGACACCGCCGCTCAGGTCGCGTGGCTCGCGCGGCCTTGCCAGTACTTAAGTCAAGCTGCCTTGCAAGGATGTGACAGCGCTTATTGGATACAACGCCGCTTTGCGCCGGAAGTGATTGCGGCCTACGACAGTGCGGTGACGCAACTGCAAACCACGTCCGCCGCCCGTAATGTCCGCCTGGTCGGATATTCGGGCGGCGGGGTGATTGCTACGCTGGTGGCGATGCGGCGCCAGGATATAGCGAGTGTCGTCACCGTTGCGGCGCCGTTGGCGTTGTCCGAATGGGTGGCATGGCACGGGTTGTCGCCGCTCACCGGCTCGCTGGACCCCAGCGCGCAGAAACCGGTACGAAGCAAGGCCCCGGACATCCATTTTGTCGGCGCAAACGATAAAATCGTTCCAGCCGGAATCATTGAACGATTTGTGCGGTCTCACGGCGGTAGGCTGGAAACCGTCGCTGAATTTGATCACCATTGCTGCTGGGTACGCGATTGGCCCCGGCTACTGCGCCGCGCACGCGGCCTTGAGGAGACAAAATGAAACACATCCTGATCGCTATCGCTGCCTGGACAATCGTGCAATCCGCGTGGGCGCAGGGATTCCGCCCGCCGCCATTCCTGGGCGGCGTACCGGGCCTGTCGCAGATGCAGGCAATACAAATGCAGCGGCAGCAGTCACGCACCCTGCTGTACCGCGAGGCGCTGGAAGAATTGCGCCGAAATCCGCGCGCCGCCGACTATGCGCCGTGCCCGCTGGATGCCGACCCGGAGGTGGTGTGCGTGCCGAAGGTTACCCCCGACACCACTCCGGCGGGCGCGAATCCCGTGATTCGCAAACGCGTTGCATTGCTGATCGGCAACAACGCCTATGCCAATACGGTGCCATTGCTGGAAACGCCGATTGCCGACGTGGAACGTATCGCGGAGATATTGCGCACACGCTATGGTTATGAAGTGACCGTGGTCAAAAACGCCACCAAGGCGAACACCGCGCGCGCGCTGAATCAGTTGGCTGCGGTGGTTCGTCCGGAAGACAGCGTGCTGGTGTTCTACGCCGGCCACGGATACCTGATGAACGATACCAACATGGGATACTGGCTGCCGGTGGATGCGTCCGCGAAAACGGCCGCTAACTGGATATCCAACGAAGACATCTCGCGGTTTCTCACCGCGATTCCGGCGCGGCAATTGATTCTGGTGTCGGACAGTTGTTACTCCGGCACGCTGACGCGCGAATTTCGCGTTACTGGTAACGCCAAAGTGGATACGGATGAGGTGCTGCGCAAACGCTCGGTACTGGTGCTGACTTCCGGTGGCGACGAACCGGTGGCCGACGAGGGCAAGGGCGGTCATTCGATTTTCGCTTGGCATCTAATTGGCGTATTGAACGCGGCGCAAGGGCAGACACCCGGCGCCAACGTGTTTACCGAAGTGCGTCAGCGGGTGTCGAAGGATTATCCGCAGACGCCGCAATACGGGGCGGCGGTGTCGGCAGGGCATGCGGCGGGCGGCGAGTACTTGTTCACCACCGCGAAGTAAACGTGATCGCCGGTTGACGGCGGCGTGTATGATTGCGGGCAAGCGCTTTCGCTTGTCTTAGGTTCAATCTGAATTTCCATGAAATGGCAATACACCAAGGGTCTGCACGACCTGGGCAATAACACATGGGCGTGGCTGCAACCCGACGGCGGCTGGGGATTAAGCAACGCGGGCCTTATCGTTGATGGCGGGCAAACGCTGATGGTGGATACGCTGTTTGATCTTGCGCGCACGCGCGAGATGCTGGCCGCGTACCGCACAGCCGCGCCCGCTGCGGCAAACGTCGATGTGCTGATCAACACGCATTCCAACGGCGATCACACCTTCGGTAATCAACTGGTCAACGGCGCGCGTATTATCGCCAGCCGTGCCTGCGCCGAAGAAATGGCCGCGCGCCGTCCCGAGGAGCGCACGCAGGTGATGCGCGAATGGCAAAAACACGGCGAGGCGGGCGCTGCCTGGCACAGCTTGTACGCAGGAAAATTTGATTTCGAAGGCTTGGTCTACACGCCGCCGACGGAAACGTTTGAACGCGAGATGACGGTCACCGTGGGTGCCAAAGAAGTGCGGCTGGTGAACGTAGGCCCCGCGCACACCAACGGCGACATACTCGCCTACGTGCCCGGTGATCGCACCGTGTTCACCGGCGACATCCTGTTTATCGGCGGCCATCCGCTGGCGTGGGTGGGGCCGATTAAAAACTGGATCGCGGCGTGTGATTTGATATTGAGTTGGGACGTGGAAACCATCGTCCCCGGCCACGGCCCGATCACCGACAAAGCCGGTGTGCGCAAACTCAAAGGTTATTTCGAATATCTCACCGTTGAAGCACGCAAACGTTTCGATGCCGGTATGAACGAAGCCGAAGCCGCGCGTGATATTTCACTCGCGCCGTATCACGACTGGATCGACGCCGAGCGCATCATCGTCAACATCCACACGCTCTACCAGGATTTCGGCGCGCAACGCAAAGCCGGAGAGGCTGCGCCCGACTATCACGCGCTGATGGCGCGCTTGCGCAATGAAGTAAAATAACTCAATAAAAACAAATACGTAGTAAAGGATTTTCATGGCCATGCAACTCGATGAAACCCACGATGCCAAACGCAGGAGCTGGGTCGCCAGCGCGAATGGTCACAGCGACTTTCCGATCCAGAATTTGCCGCTGGGCGTGTTCAGCATTCGCGGCGACACGCCGCGCGGCGGTGTCGCCATTGGTGATGACGTGTTCGATCTCAAAGCCGCGTGCGAAGCGAAGCTGTTCACCGGCGACGCTGAAAAAGCCGCGCGTGCCGCCGGCGCCACCACGTTAAATGAACTGATGGCGCTGGGCGCTGGCCCGCGCGCCGCGTTGCGCAAGCAGGTGTCGGCGCTGCTGGCCGAAGGTACACACGAATCCAAACGCGCGCAGCCGCTGGCCGGCACGCTGCTGCACAAGGCCGCCGATTGCGCGCTGTACTTGCCGGCGATGATCGGCGCGTTCACAGATTTTTTCGCTGGCATCCAGCATGCCGAAAACGGCGGCAAGCGCCGCGGCGCGTGGCCGGCGCTGAACGAAAATTACAAACACGTGCCGGTGGCGTATCACAGCCGCGCCTCCACCGTGCGCCCCACCGGCGTGCCGGTGCGCCGCCCCAACGGCCAGCGCGTGCTGGAAGGCGACAAGCTGCCGACGTTCGGCCCGTGCCTGAAAATGGATTTCGAACTCGAGTTCGGCGTGTGGATCGGCAACGGCAACGAGTGGGGCGAGCCGATTCCCATCAACCAGGCTGCCGAACACATTTACGGCTACTGCATGCTGAACGACTGGTCGGCACGCGACATCCAGCGTTGGGAATCGGCGCCGCTGGGGCCGTTTTTGTCGAAGAATTTCGGCACCACGATTTCGCCGTGGATGGTTACGCCCGAAGCGCTGGCGCCGTTTCGTGTCGCACAGCCTGTGCGTCCCGAGGGCGATCCGAAACCCTTGCCGTATCTGTGGGACGAAACCGATCAGCGTGTAGGCGCGCTCGACGTCGAAATCGAAGTGCTGATTCACACCGAAGGCATGCGCAACAAAGGCATGCCGCCGCAACGCATCTCGGTGAGCAACACCAAGCATCTTTATTGGACCGTGGCGCAGATGGTGGCGCATCACACCTGCGGCGGCTGTAACCTCGAACCCGGCGACATCTTCGGCTCCGGCACCATCAGCGGCCCCACGCCCGACAATTACGGCAGCATCTCCGAGCTGTCACTCGACGGCACGCAGGACATCAAGCTGGCGTCGGGCGAAATTCGCCGTTGGGTGCAGGACGGAGATGATATTTATCTGCGTGCGCATGGCAAGCGTGATGGGTTTGTGGGGATAGGGTTTGGGGATTGTTGTGGGCGGATGGTGGCGGGGAAGGGTGCGTAGCAAAAGGGCGCAATCCCTATTGCGCCGCATGTGTGCTTTGTGTGTCACGTGCGTTGAAAGTCAAGAACAAGTTCGCCGGGGGCAGCCCGGCGGCTGGTCACTTTTCTTGCGCCGCCAAGAAAAGTAACCCAAAGAAGGCGGCTCCCGGTTCGCCGACCCCCCTGCGCTACTCGCCACACCGGGCGGCTGCGGAACTCGCCCTCGCATAATGCAACAGCGCGAGGACTCAAACAGTCCTCGCCGACTTCCCCCGGCGCAGCTGCGTTGCTCGGCGGCTCTCAGGGGGTCTCGTAACCCACACCTGCGCGAATGCAAGTGACTTCATTCTTGCCGACCTCACCCCAAGAACCGCAAAAACCGTAGGGCGGAAAAGCGCAGCGCCTTCCGCCG
>CAMDDY010000335.1 GCA_945893125.1 Bordetella parapertussis | reverse complement strand
ACATTGAGCAATGCTTCAACCTGTGTGGCCAGGCGCGGCAATACGGGTTTAAGAAAAATAGTCAGCAACCGGAATATATTGATTGCTTCGCTACAACATTGGTGTAGCGCGGTATCTTGCCCTGCTTGTTTGGCTAATTCCCACGGTTTTACTTGAGCGATGAAGGCATTGGCGTTATCGGCATGAAACATGATTTCACGCAGCGCCTTTCCATACTCGCGTGCTTCGTAGAACTCGGCAATCTTCGATGCGGCGGCTTGCATGTCGGAGAGCATGGGATTTTGAATAACGCTCGCGAGCCGTCCGCCAAATCGCTTGTTAATAAACCCCGCACACCGACTAGCAATATTCACATACTTCCCAATCAAATCACTATTCACCCGCGCCAGAAAATCATCCGGATTAAACTCAATATCCTCCACCGAGCCATTCAACTTGGCGGCGATGTAATAACGCAGCCACTCCGGGTTCATGCCGATGTCGAGGTAGCGCAGCGGGCTGATGCCGGTGCCGCGGGACTTGGACATTTTTTCGCCGCCGACCTGGATGAAGCCGTGCACATACACATGGTTCGGCGCCTTGTACGGCTTGCCGGCGAATTCGAGCATTGCGGGCCAGAACAGGGTGTGAAAATAAATGATGTCCTTGCCGATGAAGTGAATCTGTTCGGTCGCGGGATCACTCAGGAATTTTTCGAAGTCGATGCCGGTGCGCGTGCAGTAGTTTTTGAAGCTCGCGAGATAACCGATCGGTGCATCCAGCCACACATAAAAATATTTACCCGGCGCATCGGGAATCGGGATGCCGAAGTAGGGCGCGTCGCGCGAAATGTCCCAATCGCCCAGCGCCTTGTCGTCCTTGCCTTCGAGCCATTCGCGCGCCTTGTTGGCGACTTGCGGTTGCAGGCGGCCCGGTGCGTCCAACCACTCACGCAGATACGCCACGCATTTTTCATCGGAGAGTTTGAAGAAATAATGGTCGGACGTTTTTAGCACCGGCACTGCGCCGGAGAGCGTTGAATACGGGTTGATCAGTTCCGTTGGCGCGTAGACCGAGCTGCACGCCTCGCAGGCGTCGCCGTACTGGTCTTTGGCGTGGCATTTCGGGCACTCGCCCTTGATGTAGCGGTCGGCGAGAAACATGCCTTTGACCGGGTCAAAGTGTTGCTCGACCGGCTTTTTGTAGATCAAGCCCGCTTCGTTGAGCCGCCGGTAAACATCCTGCGAAAGCTCGGTGTTTTCCGGCGATTCGGTGGAATGCCAGTTGTCGAATTCAATGTGAAAGCCATCGAGATACTGTTTGCGGCCTGCCGCGATGTCGGCAACAAATTCTTGCGGCGTCTTGCCCGCTTTTTCCGCTGCGATCATGATCGGTGCGCCGTGTGCGTCATCCGCGCCGCAAAAATGCACTTCGTGCCCCTGCATGCGCTGAAAACGCACCCAGATATCGGCCTGGATGTATTCCATGATGTGCCCGATATGGAACGCGCCGTTGGCGTAGGGCAGGGCAGTGGTGACGAATAGGCGGCGCTGGGACATGGCGTGTTGCGAAATCTCTACTAAAGACTTGAATTGTAACAAATTCCCCTCTGGTTCCCCCACGGTAAATCACACTTGCCCGGCAATTCTCATTACAATTCCGCCCTCACTACAGCACACGCAAACCGGAACACACACATGACCATCACCGAACAGCAAGTCAAAGACGCGCTGCAAACGCTCGTCGATCCCAACACGCACAAGGATTACGTCACCAGCAAGTCGGCGCGCAATATCAAAGTGGATGGCAACAACGTGTCCCTCGACGTGCAGCTGGGCTATCCGGCGAAAAGCCAGCTCGTGCCGATCCGCGATGAAATCACCGCCAAACTCAAAACGCTGCCGGGCGTGGGCAATGTCACGGCGAACGTCACCATGAACATCGTCAAGCACGCCGTGCAGCGCGGCGTGAAGCTGGTGCCCGGCGTGAAAAACATCATTGCGGTGGCGTCGGGCAAGGGCGGCGTGGGTAAAAGCACCACGGCCGTGAATCTCGCGCTGGCGCTGGCCGCCGAGGGCGCCACGGTGGGCATGCTCGATGCCGATATCTACGGCCCATCGCAGCCGATGATGCTCGGCATCACGGGCAAGCCCACGAGCAAGGACAATAAATCGCTGGAGCCGATGGAAGGCCACGGTATTCAGGCGATGTCGATTGGTTTCATGATCGACATTGAAACGCCGATGGTATGGCGCGGCCCGATGGTGACGCAGGCCTTGGAGCAACTGCTCAACGAAACCAAGTGGCGCGACGTCGATTACCTGATCGTCGATCTGCCGCCGGGCACCGGCGACATTCAACTGACGCTGGCGCAGCGCGTGCCGGTGACCGGTGCGATCATCGTCACCACGCCGCAGGACATTGCCCTGATCGATGCGCGCAAGGGTTTTAAAATGTTCGAGAAGGTGAGCATCCCGATTCTGGGCATCGTGGAAAACATGTCGATGCACGTGTGCTCGAACTGTGGGCACGAAGAGCGCATTTTCGGCGAAGGCGGCGGCGCGAAGATGGGCAAGGATTACGATCTTGAGTTGCTCGGTTCGCTGCCGCTGGATATTAAAATTCGCGAGCAGGCGGATTCCGGCACGCCCACCGTGGTGGCCGACCCCGACGGGCGCGCGGCGCAAATCTACAAGCAGATCGCGCGCCGCGTGGCGGTGAAAATCGCCGACAAGCAGCAGGATCTGTCGTCGATGTTTCCCAAGATCGTGGTGCAGAATACTTAAAGTGCGTGAGGCGTGAGGCGTGAGGCGTGAAGCGTGAAGCGTGAGGCGCGTGGCGTCGTTGCAACAGGGCGTGGGATATCTTGTGAGTCTATGCGTTTTTCCGGTTGCCGCACCTTATAATCCGCTGCATTGGCCGTAGCCCCACGGCAGGGAGATTCGCATGAAATTCCGCTTCCCCGTCATCATCATCGATGAAGACTTCCGCTCCGAGAACGTGAGCGGCCTCGGCATTCGTGCGCTGGCGAAAGCCATCGAGGAAGAGGGGCTGGAAGTGCTGGGGGTTACCAGCTATGGTGACCTTTCGTCATTCGCGCAGCAACAAAGCCGCGCGTCGGCGTTTATTCTGTCGGTGGACGACGAGGAGTTTTCGACGGAAGAGGCTGCGGCCACCATCTCCGGGTTGCGCGGCTTTGTCGAAGAGATTCGTTTTCGCAATGCCGATATCCCGATTTTTCTGTATGGCGAAACCAAGACCTCGCGCCATATCCCGAACGATGTGCTGCGCGAGCTGCATGGCTTCATTCACATGTTTGAAGATACGCCGGAGTTCGTGGCGCGCTATATCGTGCGCGAAACCAAATCGTATCTCGACGGCTTGGCGCCTCCGTTTTTCAGGGCGCTAACGCATTACGCGCAGGACGGTTCGTATTCGTGGCACTGCCCTGGGCATTCCGGCGGTGTCGCGTTTCTGAAAAGCCCGGTGGGCCATATGTTCCACCAGTTCTTCGGCGAGAACATGCTGCGCGCTGACGTGTGCAACGCGGTGGACGAACTCGGACAGTTGCTCGATCACTCCGGCCCGGTGGCGGCATCGGAACGCAACGCGGCGCGCATTTTTAATTGCGACCATTTGTTTTTTGTCACCAACGGCACTTCCACCTCAAACAAGATCGTGTGGCACTCGACAGTGGCGCCGGGTGATGTGGTGATCGTCGATCGCAACTGCCACGTGTCGATTTTGCACGCGATCACCATGACCGGGGCGATACCGGTGTTTTTGATGCCCACGCGCAATCACTTCGGCATCATCGGGCCGATCCCGCTGGAAGAATTCAAGTGGGAAAACATCGAGAAAAAAATCAAGGCGCATCCGTTCGCCAGCAAGGCCAAAACCAAACCACGCGTGCTCACACTCACGCAAAGCACCTACGACGGCATTGTGTATAACGTCGATACGCTCAAGGAAATGCTCGACGGCCACGTCGATACGCTGCACTTTGACGAAGCGTGGTTGCCGCATGCGACATTCCACGAGTTTTACAAGGGCATGCATGCCATCGGGCGCGACCGCCCGCTGTGCAGGGAATCGATGGTGTTCTCCACGCAATCCACGCACAAACTGCTGGCGGGCTTGTCGCAGGCGTCGCAAATACTCGTGCAGGATTCTCAAAAGCGCAAGCTCGACAAACACACGTTTAACGAAGCGTATCTGATGCACACCTCCACCTCGCCGCAGTACGCGATCATCGCCTCGTGCGACGTGGCGGCGGCGATGATGGAGCCGCCGGGCGGGGCGGCGCTGGTGGAAGAATCCATCCTCGAAGCGCTGGATTTCCGCCGCGCCATGCGCAAGATCGATGCGGAGTTCGGTAAAGACTGGTGGTTCAAGGTGTGGGGGCCGGAGCGCCTGGCCGCCGAAGGCATCGGCAATCGCGACGACTGGATGCTGCGCGCGAATGAGCGCTGGCACGGTTTCGGCGAACTCGCGGCGGGCTTTAACATGCTTGATCCGATTAAATCCACGGTGATTACACCGGGCCTGGATGTCACCGGAAAATTCGCCAAGACCGGCATACCTGCGGCAGTGGTGACCAAGTATCTCGCCGAGAACGGCATCATCGTGGAGAAGACGGGCCTGTATTCGTTTTTCATCATGTTTACCATCGGCATTACCAAGGGCCGCTGGAACACGCTGGTCACCGAACTCCAGCAATTCAAGGACGATTACGCCGGCAACAAGGCGCTGTGGCGCATCCTTCCGGATTTTGTCGCCAAACATCCGCAATACGAAAAGACCGGGCTGCATGATTTGTGCGATCAGATACACGAAGTCTACAAAGCCAACGACGTCGCGCGTCTTACCACGGAAATGTATTTGTCGGATATGCAGCCCGCGATGCCGCCGGCGGACGCATGGTCGCGCATGGCGCACCGCGAAATCGAGCGCGTTGAAATCGACAAGCTCGAAGGTCGCGTGACCAGTGCCTTGTTAACCCCCTACCCGCCGGGGATTCCGCTGTTGATTCCGGGCGAACGGTTCAATGCCACCATCGTGCGTTTTTTGAAATTCGCACGGGAGTTCAACCAGAAGTTTCCCGGTTTTGAAACCGATATTCACGGGCTGGTGAAAGACAACGGCAAGGAACACGGCGATAGAGTGTTGCGCTACTACGTGGATTGCGTGACGACCTCGTAGGGCTCACACGGGTGCTGGCGGATATGTTTTAAGTATTTGTTTTTAAAGTATAAAATTATCTATCACGGCTGTTCGCCCTAACGCCGCCGCAGCACGCTAAAGCGATAGCTATGCGCGTGTTTTTCGTCGGGCGCAAACGATTCCGCCGAAATCTCGCGCCATGCACGTATGTCGAATTCGGGCATCAGCGTGTCGCCCGCAGGTTCAACATCAACGGTGGTGAGATAAATGCGCTGCGCCATTGGCAGCGCAAGTTGGTATAACTCGCCGCCGCCAATCACGAATACTTCGCTGTCGTTACCGCATGCGACTATCGCTGCGTCTAATGAACCCGCCACCACCGCGCCCGCAACCGCATAGCCGCGCTGCCGAGTAACAATCACCGTGGTGCGCCCCGGCAACAACCGGCCGATGGATTCCCATGTCTTGCGCCCCATGATGATGTGATGCCCCATGGTCACGCGCTTGAACAACTGCAGCTCGTTGGGCAGCCGCCACGGAATCGCGCCGTTCGCGCCAATGACGCGATTTTTTCCCATTGCAACAATCAGGGAAACGATCATCAAACGGCCACAGGCGCTTTAATCAAGGGAT
>CAMDDY010000334.1 GCA_945893125.1 Bordetella parapertussis | reverse complement strand
ACCAAAAAAGACATCTCTGCCGCCATGCACTACCTCAACCATCGCCCCAGAAAATGCCTCGGCTTCAAAACACCCCACGAAGTCTTCTGGAAGAAGCTACACTCGCATCATAACGCGGTTGCACTTCAGACTTGAATCCGCCGCTTGATTCAGCAGGAGCAATTGCCGTGGCAGGCGGGCGCTCACGGCGAACAAATAAAGACACTGGTGGATCGCGGCTGCGGGCGGCTACTGGTACAGGCGATTAAATTCGCGCCCGGCGGCGGCATGCCGGCCAAATCGTACGGCAAATTACATTCGGCGCTGATTGCGTTCGGCGGCGCCGAGGTGGATGGCGTTGCCTTGGGCGAGTGGGATTTTCTGCGCGTGATGGATGCGGCGCACGGCGCGGTGACATTTCCGCAGGGCGCTACCCTGCTGGCGTTGACGATGCGGTGAGGTTTTTTGCATTCAGGACTGAGTAGCTAAAACGGCAGCACGATATCCGGTTTCACCGCCTTCAACGCGCGGCGAAAATCTTCCTGAATACGTTTGATCGCGAAATCGGTTTCCGCTTCGAATCGCAACACGATTACCGGCGTGGTGTTCGACGGGCGCGCGAGGCCAAAGCCGTCCTGGTATTCGACGCGCATGCCGTCTAGGGTGATGATTTCCTCCGCGCCGCTAAACGTTGCGGTTTTTTTCAGCGCTTCCATCAGCGTGTAGTTCTCGCCTTCGGCGGTGTGCACGTGTAATTCCGGCGTGCTGACGGCGTCGGGCAGCGATTCCAGCGCGGCACTGATATCGGGCGCCCTGGACAGGATTTCCAGCAGCCGCGCACCCGCGTACAGCGCGTCGTCAAAACCATACCAGCGCTCCTTGAAAAAAATGTGTCCGCTCATTTCGCCGGCCAGCGGCGCGCCGGTTTCTTTCAGCTTGGCCTTGATGAATGAATGGCCGGTTTTCCACATCAACGGTTTGCCGCCGCGATCGCGTATCCATTTAAACAGGTTGCGTGTGGATTTCACGTCGAAAATAATCTCCGCGCCGGGGTTGCGGCTTAACACATCGGCGGCGAACAGCATCAACTGGCGGTCGGGATAAATAATTTTTCCGCCCTTGGTGACCACGCCCAGACGGTCGCCGTCGCCGTCGAAGGCGAGGCCGATTTCGGCGTCGCCGGTTTTTAGCGCGGCGATCAAATCCTGCAAATTCTTCGGTTGCGACGGATCGGGATGATGATTCGGAAAACGGCTGTCCACGTCGCAAAAAAGTTCCCGCACTTCGCAGCCGAGCCGGCGATACAACTCGGGTGCGAACGCGCCGGCGATGCCATTGCCGCAATCGACCGCGATTTTGATCGGGCGCGCGAGCTTTACACCGTGAGCGCCATTGGCGTCGCCGGCAATACGGCTCAAGTACGCCTCGCGGATATCGTACGTGCGATAGCTGCCGCTGCCGTGCGCCAGATCGCCGCGTTCGATGCGTGTGCGCAGCGCCTGTATCGCGTCGCCCGCCAGTGTGTCGCCGGCGAGCATCATTTTCAGGCCGTTGTATTCGGGCGGATTATGCGAGCCGGTGACCATCACGCCGGAGTGCGTGTTCAGCGCGTAGGTGGCGTAGTACACCATCGGCGTGGCCACCATGCCCACATCAATGACGTTGATGCCGCTGGCGCGTAAGCCCCGCGCAAGAGCCGCTGAAAGTTCAGGCCCGGATTCACGTCCATCGCGACCGATGGCGACTTCGGTTTGCTTGCGCGCAATGGCTTCGGAGCCGATGGCGTGGCCGATGTTTTGAACCGCTTCGACGGTGAGCGTGCGTCCCACGATGCCGCGGATGTCGTAGGCTTTGAAGATTTCAGGCGGCGCAAAGAGCGATGGGGGGAGAGGCACAAAAGACCTTTAAAACAAATAGTTATGGTTGTTCAAAAAATTGCAGCAGGCGCCGCGACAGCCATCCGATGTTACCCGGAATGGGTCCGCTGACAAATCCGACATGCCCGCCGGTGGCCGGTGTTTCAAGCGCAACGCTGGGCGATAGCTCATCCGGCGCGGGCAGGAAGCGCGCGGGTAAAAACGGATCGTTGCGCGCATTCAGCACCAGCGTCGGCGTGGAGATCAGTTTCAGAAAAGGCTTGCTGCCGGCGCGCGCGTAATAATCATCAACGCCTTCGAAGCCGTGTAGCGGCGCGGTCACCAGATCATCGAATGCGCGCAGCGTGTGCGCGGCCTGCATGCGGCGCTTGTCGCACAGTGCCGGATAGCGTTTCATCTTGGCCAGCGTTTTGGCTTTCAGGGTGGTGAGAAAATCGCGCGTGTAGATCAGGTTAAAGCCCTGCGCGAGCGCAACACCCGCGGCGGCAAGATCCACCGGCGCGGAGACGGCCGCGGCGCGCGTGACCACGGCGCGCGCGTCGTCGCCTTGTTCGCCCAGCCATTTGAGCAATGCGTTGCCGCCCAGCGACACGCCCGCGACGTAGATCGGGCCGTGGCGGGTGGAGCGCAGGCGGCGCAGTATCCAGTCGATCTCCGCGCTGTCGCCCGAGTGATAGGCGCGCGGCAGCCGGTTGATCTCGCCGCTGCAGCCGCGAAAATGCACCACCACGCCGCGCCAGCCGCGCGCGGAGACGGCATGCATGAGGCCGCGCGCATAATGACTGTTCGAGCTGCCTTCGAGGCCGTGAAACAGCACCACCAGCGGCGTGTCGTCGTGCTGATCGAGCGCGAGTTCCTGACGCGGATTGTCCACCCAATCCAGATCGATGAAATCGAAGTCGGGTGTCTCCCAGCGCTCGCGCCAATACACGACCGGCGGCCGCGATGCCCATAGCGATGCGTGGATGGTTTGGGCATGGCCGCCGGGTAGCCAGCGCGGCGCGCGGTACTGCGTGGACGGCTTTTCTGAATCAGCGGCGGGCATGCGAAGCGGGTTACGGATGAATGCGCGGCATTGTACCCGAAGGCTTGTGAATCAGTTGTGGCTTCGCGCGGGTGGGCTGCGAATGTCGCACGATGGTCACGGGAATTGACGCGAGCACCAAAGCCGAATAGTGTAGGCAGTCACGTGTTTTCGGCGGTTGCAAGGACAAATCATGCAGGTAAAAAAATTGGCGCATGCGCTGGGTGCGGAGATTCTGGATGTTGATCTCACGCGCCCGCTGGACGATGCCGTGATTCAGGGCATACGCGCGGCGTGGCTGGAACATCTGGTGCTGCTGATACGCCATCAGGACATCACGCCGGAGCAGCACATCGCCTTCAGCCGCCGTTTCGGCGAACTGGAGCTGCATCCGAACAAATACAACCACCATCGCGACCATCCGGAAATTTACGTGGTGACCAACAAGATGATCGACAACCGGCCGTCGGATACGCGCAGTGTCGGTCGCCGCTGGCATTCGGACGGCGCCTACAAACTGAAGCCATCGATGGGGTCGCTGCTCTACAGCGGTGAAATTCCGCCGGTGGGCGGCGACACGCTGTTTGCCAATATGTACCTGGCTTATGAGACGCTCTCGCCCAAGCTGAAGGAAGTGTTGGGGCGTCTGTCCGCGCTGAATGATCGCGGCGCGGCGCAGAACAACCGCAATGTCGATGCGGCGCGCGTGGCGGAGCGGCTGAAGCTGACGCCGCCGGTGATCAATCCCGTGGTGCGCGTGCATCCCGAAACCGGGCGCAAGGCGCTCTACGTCAGCGAAAACGTCACCACGTGTTTTGAGGACATGACAGCGGAAGAAAGCCGCCCGCTGCTGGAATTTCTGTTTGCACACAGCGTGCGGCAGGAGTTTATTTTCCGCCATCGCTGGCAGGTTCACGATTTGCTGATGTGGGACAACCGTTGCACCATGCATCTGGCGCCACCCGATTACGATCTGACGCAGCCGCGTTACATGATGCGCACGACGATAGCCGGCACGCCGTTGGGCCGTCTGTACCAAGCCGCGTAATAAATTGTCCGCGAAGCAGCGCATCATGATCCGGCCCGCGATGGTTGCACGCCTGTGCGGGTATCTTTTCGCGGCTTGCGTCAGTGTGTCGTTCGGCGCCGCGCCCGCCGTGTATCCGGATCGCCCGATCCGGTTTGTGGTGGGCTTTCCGCCGGGCGGCACGGCCGATGTGCTCGCGCGCGCCATTGGGCGCGAACTCTCCGAGTCGTGGGGGCAGCCCGTGGTGCTGGACAACCGGCCGGGCGCCGGCAGCATGATCGGCTCGGAGTTAGTGGCAAAAGCGCCGGCGGATGGTTACACGTTGTTGATGGTAACCAGCAGCCACGCGGTCGCGACCACGGTTGCGAGAAAGGTCACCTACGATCCGGTGGATTCGTTTACCCCCATCACGCTGGTGGCGGCTACACCCTTGGCGTTGATCGGCAATCTGTCCGCGCCGGCAAAATCGATGCGCGAACTGATCGTCTATGCGAAGGCGAATCCCGGGCAACTTAATTTCGGCTCATCCGGCAGCGGCAGCACGACGCACCTGGCGGGGGAACTGCTCAACCACATGGCGGGTATCAAGCTGGTACATGTGCCCTACCGGGGCGGCGCGCCGTCGATGAACGAATTGCTCGGCGGGCAAATTCAGTTGCTGGTTATTTCGTGGCCGTCCGCCATGCCGCAGATCAAGGCTTCGCGCGTCAGCGGCCTCGGCATCACTGCGGCCAAGCGTTCGATCACACTGCCCGAGGTGCCCACCTTCGCGGAAGCCGGCGTGCCCGGTTACGAGGCAGTGCAGTGGTATGCCGTGCTCGCGCCGGCGGGCATGCCGGCCGCGATGGCGCAAAAGCTCAATGGTGAAATCAACCGCATCGTGCGCCTGCCCAAGGTGAGCGAATTCATGTCGGCGCTGGGCGCGGACCCGAAAACCGGAACACAGGCAGAATTTAACGCCTATCTGAAAGCTGAAGTGGCCAAGTGGACGAGGATAGCGCAGCAGGTGAGCGGCGCATCCCGCTGAGCAGGGTCGTCCGCACGCGCGCCCACGCAATGGCTTGATGGTTTATCAGCGTTTTGCCGCCGGCGCTTCCGTCAGTTCAAGCACATTCCAGTTGCCGCTAAAGTCGCAGCCGTAACGGCCGCAACTGAATTGCCGCCAATACGAACGGGTTTCGGAGCGCACCGTGCGTCCGAGCGCGGGCGCAAACCAGTCGATGTCAACAATGCGCGTTTCGCCTTTCAGAAAATCCCGGTCACCGGCATAGATGATGCGGCGAATCTTGATGGTGTCGAACTCGCCGGCGGGCACGCGTATGCGTTCATTGCCCAGCACTTCGCCGTCAATACGCACGCTGCGGCTGGCGTTCTCGGACGGCACTTTGGCGTTGACCCGTGTAGACCAGGCCTTGCCGCTCGACATCGACGGCAGCGCGGTTACGAATTCGTATTCGACGTTTATGCCGTGGCTGTCGAGCGGGCGGCGCAGCCACTGGCCATCGGTGGTGTAGAGTTCCGTGCGGTCCGGTCCGATCATGGCATTGTCGGTCGTGACCGAAACAACCTGACCCTGCGCGGTGGATGCACCGGTAACCTCATAACGTATCTGGCCGGAGATCTCGCGCGTAAAACCGTTCGTCAGGCGATACGTATAAGCGTCGCCCGCCGCCGGCGTGGCGGCAAAGGATGCAGGCGCGGTGAACAGTATTGCCAGCGCCGGTATGAGATGTAGTGGATTTAGCGTCGCGCCTGTCCAGCGTGTCCAGCGTATCCAGCGCCGGCGGGCATCATCTGTCATTTTGTGGTTGCCGAAAGCGCTCAGTATCGTGATCGTCGTCATAGGCTTCTCCTCAAGCTGAAATTGGGGATACGCTGAAAACA
>CAMDDY010000333.1 GCA_945893125.1 Bordetella parapertussis | reverse complement strand
TCTTGGGTGAGGTGTGTGTAGTTCATTCTTGGCAACTTTAACTTGGTGGTCGAGGGGCTCGGATGCTATCGCACCTCGCCCACCCAACCTATTAATCAGAGTTGCACTTCGAATTTGAACTCGCGTCCCGCTTATGTCGCTTGTGTCGCCGCTTATGTCGCGTATGGCGATTTTCCCGGATTCCGGTCATTATAACGATACCCGACATTACGGAACAGCGACCACAAGCAACGCCGGCAGAAAATCTTGTTCGTTACTGGCAATAGCGCACTGTCCGCTAATCCGTTGACAGCCCCGCTCAAACCACCTCACATAAATCGAGCAATAACGCATGTTACGCATCGTCTCCCTCAACCTGAACGGCATTCGTTCGGCCGAACGCAAAGGTTTCCTGCCGTGGCTGGCCAAGCACAAACCCGACATGCTGTGCGTGCAGGAAATCAAGGCGCAGCAGGCCGACATGACCGCCGACATGCTCGCGCCCGCCGGCTACCACGGACACTTTCACTACGCCGGGAAAAAGGGCTACAGCGGCGTGGGACTTTACAGCCGGCAAAAACCCTCCAAGGTTGCGGTTGGATTTGGCGTCAAAGAGTTTGACGACGAAGGCCGCTATGTGCGCGCGGACTTCGGCAAGCTTTCGGTTATTTCGGTTTATCTGCCCTCGGGCTCCAGCGGCGACGAGCGCCAGCAGGCCAAGTTTCGTTTCATGGAAAAGTTTTACCCACACCTGAAAAAACTCAAAGCCGGCGGTCGCGAAGTGGTGGTGTGCGGCGACTGGAACATCGCGCACCGGGAAATCGATCTCAAGAACTGGCGCGGCAACCGCAAGAATTCCGGCTTTCTGCCCGAAGAACGCGAGTGGCTCACCAAGGTCTTCGACGAACTGCAATGGGTGGATGTGTTTCGCCGCATCGATGACCGCCCCGAGCAATACACCTGGTGGTCGAATCGCGGCCAGGCGTACGCGAAGAACGTGGGCTGGCGCATCGATTACCACATCGCCACGCCGGGCATCGCGGCCACGGCAAAGCGCGTGGCGATTTACAAGGACGAAAAGTTCTCCGATCACGCGCCGCTCACCATCGACTACGACTACCCGCTGTAGGATGCTGGTGAACGCAGTGAACCGCATCGATCATGATTGATACACCTCGCGCTTCCTGGCGCGAAACCCTGCTGGCCATGCTGAGCGGGCGCATGCTGATCGCGCTGCTGATGGGTTTCGCGGCCGGATTGCCGCTGTTGCTCACCGGCTCCGTATTGCAGGCATGGCTTACCGACGGCCGCGTGAACCTCACTGATATCGGCTTGTTCGCGCTGGTAGGTCTGCCCTACACGCTGAAATTTCTGTGGGCGCCGCTATTTGACCGCTACGCCCTGCCGCGCTTCGGACGGCGGCGCGGCTGGTTGATCGCCATGCAACTGGCGCTGGCGGCAGCACTTGGCGCATTGAGTCTGGCGCAACCGACGCCGGACCATTTGCTGTGGATATCCGCCGCCGCGCTGATCGTGGCGTTTTTCTCCGCCTCGCAGGATATCGTGATCGACGCCTATCGCCGCGAAAGCATGAGCGACGACGAGCTGGGGCTGGGTTCGGCGCTGTACGTCAACGGCTACCGCATCGGCATGCTGCTGGCGGGCGGCGGCGGGTTAATCATTGCCGATCAGACCTCGTTTGCGTTCATGTATCAACTCATGGCGGCCTGCATGGCGGCGTGCGTGATCGTGACGTTTTACGCGCCGGAACCCGTGCTGGTCAAAGGTGCTCCTACTACGCTGACCGAGGCGTTTATTCTGCCGCTGCGCGATTACATCGAGCGCGAAGGCGCCTGGCTGGCGCTGGCCTTTATTCTGCTCTACAAGATTGGCGACACCATGGCATCAAGCATGACCACGCCGTTTTATCTGCAACTCGGCTACAGCAAAACCGAAATCGGCGCGGTGGTCAAACTGTTCGGCTTTTGGGCCACCATCGCCGGCGGCACCATCGGCGGCATACTCATCATGCGCATCGGCATGCGCCGTGCGCTGTGGACATTCGGCGTGGGGCAAATGTTATCCACGCTGGGGTTTGTCGCGCTTGCCTATATCGGGCACGACAACCTCGCGCTGGCGGCGGTTATCGCGATTGAAAATTTCACCGGCGGACTCGGTACCGCGGCCTTCGTCGGCTTCATGGGCGCGCTGACCAATCGCCGTTTCACCGCCACGCAATACGCGCTGCTGTCGAGCCTGATGGGTGTGCCGCGGGTGCTGCTGTCCGCCCCCACCGGGTGGCTGGCACTAACGATGGGCTGGACAGCGTTTTTTGCGCTGTGTACCGTGATCGCCATTCCCGGCCTGATGCTGATCCGCGCCGTGACGAAACTTTCCAACCATCCGGAAGACCTTCAGCCCGCGCCGAAGTGATAAATCGCCAGCGCGCCGCGCAGATTGGGCAGCATGCTGACTGACGCGCCTTCCGTCAGCACCTTGCGCTGAAGAATACGTATCTTGCGTTCGCCGCAAAAGCGCTCGAAATCGTCCAGCGTGCATAAGTGGATGTTCGGCGTGTCGAACCACTGATAGGGCAGATGCTCCGACACCGGCATGTGTCCGCGCAGCACGTGCAGGCGGTTGCGCCAGTAGCCGAAATTGGGGAACGTGACGATGCCCTCGCGCCCGACGCGCAGCATTTCGCGAATAATGCGCTCACCGTTGCGCATGGCTTGCAGCGTCTGCGACAAAATCACGTAATCAAATGACTGGTCGTCAAACTCGCGCAGCCCTTGCTCCAGGTTACGCTGTACCACGTTGACGCCGTTTTTCACGCACGCCAGCACATTGGCGTCATCGATCTCCACGCCGTAGCCTGTAATGTCGCGATCACGCTGGAGATACTTGAACAGCGCGCCGTCGCCGCAGCCCAGATCGAGCACACGCGCGCCGGGATTCACCCACTGCGCTATTGCCGCAAAATCGGCGCGGTCTATGCTGATGCCGTTCATGCGGCGCCTCCGGCGATGCCGTCAGATACACGGTCAAAATACGCCGCCACCAGCTTGTGATAGCGCGCGTCGTCCAGCAGAAACGCATCATGGCCGTGCGGCGCGTCGATTTCGGCGTAGGTCACGTCGCGCTTGTTTTTCAACAAGGCATGCACGATTTCACGCGAGCGTTCGGGCGAAAACCGCCAGTCGGTGGTGAACGACACCACCAGAAAACCCGCCGTCGCCGGCGCCAGCGCGCGGGTCAAATCGCCCGCGTGATCGAAGGCCGGATCAAAATAGTCCAGCGCCTTGGTGATGCGCAGATAAGTATTCGCATCAAAGTAACCCGAAAACTTGTCGGCTTGATGGCGCAGATAGGATTCGATTTCGAACTCGGTATCAAATGAGTAATTCACCCGCCCGTGTTTGAGCGTGCGGCCGAATTTGTTCGCCATCTCGTCATCGGACAGGTAGGTGATGTGTCCGACCATGCGCGCCACCCGCAACCCGCGCCGTGGCTGCACGCCCTGCGCATAATAATCACCGCCGTAAAAATCCGGATCAGTGAGTATCGCCTGCCGCGCCACTTCGTTAAAGGCGATGTTTTGCGCCGAGAGATTGGGCGCGCAGGCAATCACCAGCGCATAACGCGTGCGTTGCGGATAGGCGATGGCCCACTGCAAACACTGCATGGCGCCGAGGCTGCCGCCCATCACCGCGGCAAATTGCTGGATCCCCAGGTGATCGGCCAGGCGCGCTTGCGCGCTCACCCAATCTTCAACCGTCACCAGCGGAAAGGCCGCGCCCCACGGCGCACCCGTGTCCGGGTTGATCGACAACGGCCCGGTGGAGCCGTGACAGCCGCCCAGATTGTTCACGCCCACCACGAAAAAGCGGTTGGTATCGAGCGGCTTGCCGGGGCCTATCATGTTGTCCCACCAGCCGGTGTTGTGGGGTTCGTCGGCATACACGCCTGCCGCATGATGCGACGCGTTCAGCGCATGGCACACCAGCACCGCGTTCGAGCGCGCGGCGTTGAGCGTGCCGTAGGTTTCGTACGCGAGTTCGTAGTTGGCGATGGCGCGGCCGCACTTGAGCGGCAAGGGCTCGCGAAAAGCGGCCCGCTGCGGTATCACCACGCCTACGCTGGCTTGGGCGGAAGTTGCTTCGGTGGTATCCATAAAAACAAAAACCCGGTAAACATTGCGCTTGCGCAATCACCGGGTTGGAGTCTTGTGGCCCGCACCTGCCGCCACCATCTCTTTAGCCGGATTTATTGCGCGCCCGCAATCTGACATCAAATCGGCGCGTTAAAACAGAGACTTACCTTACCCTCCACTCCTTCTCTTGTCAAGTCTCATTCTGCTCCAGACCGTAATTCAGCAATTTTTCGCGGATAAAGTCACGGATGCGCGAATCGAGACGGGCAGCGCCGGCGTCAAATTTTTTCAGCACGTCGGAAAGCGGCAACACCCCGTCGGCGACCATGATCGGAGACATATTGGTGGCGGGACCCGGCTCACCGCTATCGATGCCAAGATGCGTGTAGCCGGTGGTTTCACGCCAACTTAGCACGCGCTCATGTTGCGCCTTGTCGTAGCACAACTGAAATCCAACAATAGCACTGTTGGATTCCATCCTCTCCCACACAAAAATATCGAAATAGTCATCACAGAACCAGCGCCGCCGCAGTTGCGGATCCTGCTGATGCACATTAACGACCTCGCGCAGCATTAGACAACTTCATTCAACTTGCGCAGCAAGGTGTGCAGGCGATCCGGATCGCTGGCACGCAGCATTTTGGCGGCGAAAGGTTTCAGCGCGCCGGCGTCGGCGCCGAGAATTCGCTCTTTCACATCCAGCACATGCGCGGCATGCATGGAGAAATTGCGCAGCCCCAGCGCCAACAGTAAACGCGTTAACGAGGCGTCACCGGCCATCTCACCGCACAACGCCACCGGGACACCGGCTTTGTTGGCCTTTTTGATAATAGACGATAACAAACCCAATATCGCCGGATGCAACGGGTCATACAGATGGGCGACGGCATCATCCGTACGATCAATCGCGAGCGTATATTGAATCAGGTCGTTGGTGCCGATGGAAATAAAATCCAGCTTGCGCAGGAATACTTCCAGCGCCAGCGCCGCCGCCGGCACCTCGATCATGCTGCCGATACACACACCCTGATCGTAGGCAATGCCGTCATCGTCGAGACTTTCCTTGGCGCGCGCGATCAGATGTAGCGTTTGATCGATTTCGGCGGAAGATGCGAGCATCGGTATCAAAATACTGATGTTGCCGTAGTGCGACGCGCGCAGCAGGGCCCGCAGTTGAATGAGAAACCGGTTCGGCTCGGTCAGGCACAGGCGGATCGCGCGCAGGCCCAGTGATGGATTGAGGGCCGTGGGTTGCGCGTCGTCGGTGTGCTTGTCCGCGCCCAGGTCATAGGTGCGAATGGTCACCGGCAGACCCTTCATCGCCAACGCGACTTTGCGATACGCCTCGAACTGCTCGTCCTCGTCGGGCAAATCGCTGCGGTTCAAAAACAGAAATTCGCTGCGGAACAAGCCTATCCCGGTAGCGCCGTTGGCGAGCACCTGCTCCACGTCATCCGGCAACTCGATGTTGGCATGCAGTTCCACGGTAACGCCATCGCGCGTCACGGCGCGCGTGTCGCGCAGTTCCAGCAGCTTGCGCCGCCCCGACTCAAATTCGCGCTTGCGGCGCTGGTATTCGGCGAGCACGCGCTCGTCCGGGTCGGCGATCAGCACGCCGTTGGTGCCGTCAACGATCACCAGTTCGTTTTCACGAATCAGATCGCGCG
>CAMDDY010000332.1 GCA_945893125.1 Bordetella parapertussis | reverse complement strand
CGATGGTGACGCCGTGCGCGTTCTGCGACTTGCGTACTTTCTCCGCGTTCCAGTTGGCAAAGCCGCCCACGTGCAGCAGACCGTCGTCGCTGTATTCGTTGTTGATCGCCAGCAGCGCGCTGGTGGAATTCTCCTGCCCATACGAGGGCAACGAAAAATACTCGATACCGTCGTGATGCATGCCGGTTTGCAACGCCTGCTCGTCTGCGGTGTTGCTGGCGTCGGGCTTGAACGCGGGCGCGCCCGACGTGTGCCCGATGGGATCGCCCCACGCCAGCAGCACGCTCGCGGTGTAGCCCTCGGGCACGCGCACGATGTCATCCTTCGACAACGGCACGCTCTTGAAGCCGATGGTGCCGGTGCGTTTCAGCCCGCTGGTGGCACACGCGGTCAGTGACAGCGGCAGGCTGCCCAACACCGCCCACGAGGCCGCGCCCTGCAACCAGTCGCGGCGTGACAGCCGCGCCGTGAGCACTTCATCAAACGACGGATTCGTTGCGGGATTAATAACTTTCTGATCGCTGTAGCTGTGACTCATGGCGGCTCTTGAATAAAACAGCCGATGTTAGGGGCGCGGTATTACAGGATCGTGACCTGCGGCGATGGGCGTGCAGAGTGTCGCGGCGTTCGCGTCACACGCCTGCAATCCTTACATCATCAAGCGGTAACACCCGCTTGATACGGTACGTACGCTTTGTCGGTCACCCGTTTCACCAGCGACGTACACAGGAGGATTTCCCATGTTAGTCAGTGACGTAATGCATCGCTTGAATACCGAACAACAAATTCAGTTTCTGCTCACGTCGTATCTGGAGTCATTGCAGTTTTACGACACCGCCGGCCTTCCGCCCGGCATCACCCGACTGCCGCTCAACGGCAGGGACGACATCGAAGCGCGCTTTAGCGAATTGCTCGGCGCAGAACTCTGCGGTCTCGCGCGCTCGCACTGCGATACGCAAGGCGCCATCGCGCGTGAAGCCACGCAGATTTTTGGCGCGGCGTCGGCGCGTTTGCAAACGCTGCAGCAACTGCCCGCAGCGCCTGCGGCGCGTACGCACGAAGCCTTGTTCCCGTTGGCCGAGGCCGCATAAATTCTTGTTTTTATTGAGTTATTTTATTCGGCCTCCAGGCGGATCACGCGCCTGATTCGCGTCGCTGCGGCAACGCTAGCCGGTGTTGCGCGCGGCCGGCAAACGCCGCGCGTGGCCGTGGCAATGCGCGTGGTTTAACGCGGCGCGACGCCATTGAACGCTGGCGAAACCCCTCGTCCGCATCGCGCAACTTAAATTCCAAACCCGCCGCAACGCATTGAATTTACAGCGCAAATGCAGCGTTCCACGCGATGGCGCGGGCCGCGTTACTTTGTTATACTGCGCGCCCTTGCACCAAACCAATCAGAATTCGGGGACGTAGCTCAGCTGGGAGAGCGTCGCGTTCGCAATGCGAAGGTCGGGAGTTCGATCCTCCTCGTCTCCACCAAATTAAAAAAAGCCACCTTCGCGGTGGCTTTTTTTATGGGCAGCGACCCTCATCCCACCCTCACCCTGCCCATTGTGCTGCGCCGCGCACTTCAATAACATCGCTGTTGAACCCTAGCAACGTGGCGCGAGCGGATTTCCGGCTCACGTCTTACGCAACAGTTTCCGGCACTTCAGCGCAATCCGGTGCGCTTTTCTTTGCAAGGTGACAAATATGCCTGGACTTCAGCGCGGGTTGTGGGCCTGCGCCTTCGCAGGAGGTTGCAGTCTATTCAGCATGGCACACACAGCCGTCGCGCAATCCCCTTCGACAGGCTCAGGACAACCGTATCCCGGCAAATCCATCCGCATCGTCGTGCCGGCGGGCGCGGGTGGCATTACCGATCTGCTCGCGCGCATCGTCGGGCAGAAGCTTGGCGAGAATATCGGTCAGCAAGTGGTGATTGATAACCGGGCCGGCGCGAGCGGCATCGTCGGCTCTGAAATCGTCGCCAAGGCGCCGCCTGATGGCTACATGCTGCTGATGGTGTACCCCTCGCATGCGGCGAATCCCGGGCTGTTCGCGAAAATACCGTACGACACGGTGAACGATTTCGCGCCGATTACCATGGTGAGTGGCGTGCATTTGGTGCTCACCGTGACGAATTCGCTGCCGGCGAAATCGGTGAAGGAAATCATTGCGCTGGCGAAGCGTAACCCGGGCGTGCTCAATTACGGCTCGACCGGCACCGGCAGCCTGGGCCATCTGGCGGCGGAACTGTTCCGCTCGATGTCGGGCGCGCAGATCACGCATGTGCCGTACAAGGGCGCGCCGCAGGTAATCACCGCGCTGATCTCCGGCGAAATCGGCATGTTTTTCGACCCGCCGATAACCGCGGTGCCTCAGGTCAAGGCCGGCAAGACGCGCGCGCTGGGGGTCACGACGACGAAGCGACTTGCGGTTTTGCCGGACGTGCCGACGGTCGCAGAAGCCGGTGTGCCGGGCTTCGAGGTGATTGGCTGGAACGGCATCCTCGCGCCCGCCGCCACGCCGAAACCGATTATCGACAAGTTACATACCGAGATCGTGAAGGTGCTGCGTTCGCCGGATATCGTCGAGCGCTTCACGCAAAACGGCGTCGTGATCATCGGCAATACGCCGGCTGAATTTGCCGCCATCGTCAAAACCGATGTGGCAAAGTGGGTGAAGGTGATCAAAAGCGCCGGGATTCGGCCCGAATAAATTCAGTCACGCAATCCACGGATAGACCTTTATGCCCACCACCCGCATAGCCGACGATCTGGAGATGTACTACCAGGTCGATAACTACACCGACCCGTGGACCGAGCCGGAAACCATGGTGCTGCTGCACGGCAACTCCGAGAATAGCGATGTGTGGTACGGCTGGATACCGCACCTCGCGCGCCACTATCGTGTGGTGCGGCCCGACATGCGCGGTTTTGGCCGCTCGACACCGATGCCGCGCGACTATGCGTGGTCGCTCGACGGCATCATCGACGATTACGTTGCGCTGCTCGCGGGCCTGGGCGTCAAAACCTTTCATCTGGTCGGCGCCAAGATCGGCGCCACCATCTCGCTGCGGTTCGCGGCCCGTCATCCGCAGATGGTGAAAACGTTGACCGTTTTGGGCGGCCTCGCATCGGGTCAGGATGCGCTCGGCGACCGTGCGCAATCGTGGTTCGAGCATCTCGAACAAAAGGGTGTGGAGAGCTGGGCGCGATGGACCATGCCCGGTCGCCTCGGCGCAAAATTCCCCGCCGCAGGCGCCGAATGGTGGGCGCAACTCATGGGCAAGACGCCGCTGTCGAGCCAGCTTGGTTTTATTCCGATGGTGCCGAGCATCGATCTCACAGCGGATTTGTTGCGCATCGCTTGCCCCACGCTGGTGATCGCCTCGGAAGGCAGCGGCCTCGCGTCGGTGGCGGACACGCGCTCTTGGCAGGCGCGCATACCGCGTTCGGAATTGCTGCCGATAGCCGGGGATTCGTATCACGTCGCGGCTACGGAGCCGGATCGCTGCGCGCTCGCGACGCTTGAGTTTATCCGGCGCGCCGGCACGTAGGCCCGGCCTATGCCAACCAATCATCAATTGCTGCTCACGGCTCGCCCGCAGGGCATACCGGGGCCGGAGCACTTTACCACCCATGCCGAACCCGCGCGCGCGCCGGGTGAAGGCGAGGTGTTGCTGGAGACGATTTATCTCTCCATTGATCCGGCCATGCGTTCGTGGATGCAGGAAGGCAAATCGTATCAGCAGAATATTCCGCTGGGCGAGGTGATGCGCGGCGGCGGCATCGCGCGCGTGCTGGAAAGCCGCGCCGAGGGTTTTATCGCGGGCGATTGGGCGCAGGCGCGGCTGGGCTGGCAAAGCCATCCGACGATCCACGCGCGGTATTTACAAAAACTCGATCTCGCGCTCGGCACCGTGGAAGACTGGATCGGCCCGCTGGGCTTGAGCGCCGTTACTGCATATTTTGGCTTGCGCGAGATCGGCGGATTGCGACCAAATGATCGTGTGCTGGTGTCAGCGGCCGCTGGGGGCGTGGGGCAGATCGCCGTGCAGATTGCGCGCATCGAGGGCTGCCGCGTCGCCGGTATCGCGGGCGGCGCGGCGAAATGCGCGTTTGTCGCTAAAGAACTCGGTGCCGACGCGGCAATCGATTACAAGGCAGAGAAAAATTTATCCGCCGCCATCGATCGCGCGTGCCCGGATGGCGTGGATGTTTATTTCGACAACGTGGGCGGCCCTACGCTGGACGCCGCGCTGGAACATCTGCGCCACGGCGCGCGCGTGGTGTTGTGTGGCCGCATCTCCCAGACCCATGCCGCCGAACCCTATGGCGTGCGCAATTTGGGGCGGCTGTCGGCGGCGCGCGGACGCATGCAGGGTTTTCTGGTGTTCAACTATCACGACCGTTACGACGAAGCCCGCACCTGGCTGGCGGCGCGGCGGCGCGATGGCAGCCTGCGTCAGCGGCTGCATGTACTGGACGGGTTGGCACAAGCGCCGGTCGGACTCGGCATGTTGTTTCGTGGCGAGAACACCGGCAAGCTGGTTATACGCATGGTCGTTAGTCTGGCCGCCGCCCCGCCGCAGTCCGGTGTGTGAAGCTGGAAACGAACGACCCGGCATTCACCGGGACAAATTACTCCACCGTGACGGATTTCGCGAGATTGCGTGGTTTATCCACATCATTGCCGCGCTCCAGGGCCGCGTGATAGGCCAGCAGTTGCAGCGGTATGGTATGCAATATCGGTGACAGCATGCCGGCGTGATCCGGCATACGGATAACGTGCATGCCGTCTTCCGGTGTGATTTTGGTATCCTGATCCGCCAGCACATGCAGCTCGCCGCCGCGCGCGCGCACTTCCTGCAAATTCGATTTGAGTTTCTCCAGCAGCGCATCTTTCGGCGCGATGGCTACCACCGGCATGAACTTATCCACCAGCGCCAGCGGCCCGTGTTTGAGTTCGCCGGCCGCGTAGGCCTCGGCGTGGATATACGAAATTTCTTTCAGCTTGAGCGCGCCTTCCATGGCAATCGGCCAGTGGATGCCGCGGCCCAGAAACAGCGCGTGATGGCGGCTCATGAATTTTTCCGCCCACATTTTAATTTGCGGCTCGACGTGTAACACCGTGGACAATGCCGTGGGCAGATGGCGCAATTCGTTGAGCAGCGCGGTCTCGCGCTCCGCCGTGATGCGGCCCCGGAGTTTGGCGATCACCATGGTAAGCAGCGCGAGTGTCGCGAGTTGCGTGGTAAATGCCTTGGTGGACGCGACGCCGATCTCCGGCCCGGCGCGCGTGAGAAAACGCAACTCCGACGCGCGCACCAGCGCGGATTCGGGCGCGTTGCAAATCGACAGGCTGTGCGGCTGCCCCAGTGATTTGGCGTATTGCAGGGCCGCCAGTGTGTCGGCGGTTTCGCCCGATTGCGATATGGTGATCACCAGCGTGCGCGGATCGGGCACGGATTCGCGATAGCGATATTCACTCGCGATTTCCACGTTGCACGGCACGCCCGCGATGCCTTCCAGCCAATAACGCGCCACCATCCCGGCATGATAACTGGTGCCACATGCCAATATAAGTATTTGATTTAATTGAGAAAATATTGTATCTGCTTGAGCGCCGAAAAGATTGGGTGACAGCGTTTGTGCGCTCGTCACCATCTCCAGCGTGTTGGCGACCGCCATCGGCTGCTCGAAGATTTCTTTTTGCATGAAATGCCGGTAATTGCCGAGTTCGACCGCTGCCGCCGTGAGCTGCGAGATATGCACCGCACGTTCGATGGCGTTGCCTTTGGCATCGACGATGCGCGCGCCGCTGCGCGTGATCTCGGCACAATCGCCATCTTCGAG